>NZ_JBARYM010000863.1:0-18601 GCF_049647865.1 Tunicatimonas sp.
GAAAGCTTTTTAAGCATAATATGCGCTTCCTTAGTTGACTGAGGTTTATTAAGTACTTCTTGGTCAACTATTACGGTAGTATCGGCAGTAATCACTAATTCATCAGGTGCTATTGAATTAAGATGAACCTTGCCTTTTTCTACCGCTAAATATTCAGCGACTTGATCCACTGCAAGATCTGCCGGAAAATGCTCTTCAATGCTAATAACTCGGGTAGCAAAAGTAAACCCTAACTCGTGCATGAGCTGTTGTCGTCGTGGCGACTGCGATCCTAAAATAAGTTTATAGTTCATCATCGCTAATAGAGCCAAAAACAAAGCCTCCAATGGCCTTAGGGTAAAAGTAGGTGGATTTTTGAGGCATAACATTACCGCTATAGCATACCTTCTTTATTTCTTCAATACTAACTCCGTTAGTAATAAGGGCCATCTGAACCTCCTGGCGAGCTGCTTTAGCAAAGCAACTGGCAAAACTACGGTCGTAATGAATATACGGTGAGCGAGATTGCTCATTCCGAGGTATTTTCAAAACTTTTTCAATAAAAAAATGGTGCAGTACTACTGTTTCCAATGCCTTCACATCAGAATGTAGATCCCAATCTAACATTGGAAATACTTCCGGCTTTAGTTGAATTTTATAGCATTCTGAGGCAATAAGCAGCCCAAAAGCCCACGACTTTCCAACAATAATCTCAAGAATGTCCGGGGCATTTTCAATCGGTTTGATAGTAAAATAGTCAGCAGTTCTTTCTAAAATCAACTCAATAGAAATATCGGGCAAGCCACTAATTAGTCGGTGAGTAGGTAAAATTACTAAGTCTTCCGATTCAGTATTGGTCAAATACATCATATGGTAGTTGTAACCTTCTTTGCCCGTATGGTTTGAGTTGTTTCGTATCTGCATTCGGCGATGATTGAGCGATCCTTCGTAGCGGTGATGTCCGTCGGCTAATATAATAGGTTTGTCATGCAGGGCGTTAACAAACTTTTGGATCACCTCTGTATCAGTAATCATCCCAAACATATCCCGTACTCCCTGATAATCTTCCGCTTCATAGATAAGTTGTTTTATGCCTTGGTCCATTAATACTTCTAAGCGATGTTCAGAGTCGGTGTATAAACCGTGCGTAGGACTAGCGTGAAGTTGCGTAGCTGCGAGCAGTTCAGTTCGGTCATTCACTGAGCTAGGTATGGTATCTTCGTGCCGAAGAACAACATTTTCTTCCCAGAAGGTTGCTTCAATCATGGTGATAAATCCTCTTCGGCAAAAAAACTTAGGAAGCCCCGGTAATTGAAAGCACTGATAGTAGACGTAAATTGCAGCGGTTGTATCCTGCTGAAGCACACCTTCTGTCTTCCATTGGTTTAAAAGCTTAGCCGTATCTTGAACCGAATCTCCTGGTTTGGGTACTGATAAGTGGATGCTATTGTAGGGTTCTTGATACAAAGCCATTCGTTGCTTGAGCGATACCACATCGAAGGGAGGTGAAATAAATCTACTTATCTGCTTGGTAAACTTAGGAGCGTAGCGCCACCCTCGGAATGGTCTTATAACGGCCATGGGTTATTTACGATATTGTTTGCAGCAGTATTACTCAAACCTTCTGTTTTTCCAAAAACGATTAGCAGGCAACAAAGAGGTGGGTTCAAGCGGACGACTGGCTTGTTGTTGTGCCACTAGAAGCTGACCTGCCAATGCCGCAGCTAATGTCTGCTCTTCAGCACTTGCTTCCCTTGCCAAGTTCTTAGGGTGATAGTATTCATCAACAAACTTGGTTGTAAATCGGCCGGAAATAAATTCTGGGTGCTGAAGCACAAAGTTACAAAAAGGAAGGGTGGTAGCTACTCCGCTAATCTGGTACTCATTGATAGCCCGTAGCATTCGGGCAATGGCCTCTTCACGGTTTTTTCCGTAGGTAACTAGTTTGGCAATCATCGGGTCGTAGTATACCGAAATATCCATTCCCTGCTCAATGCCATCGTCTACCCGAACGCCCGGTCCCTGCGGGCGACGGTAGGTATGTAATGTGCCAGTATCGGGTAAGAAATTGTTAGTCGGGTCTTCCGCGTATACCCGAACTTCCAAGGCGTGCCCCTGAATGGCGAGATCTTGCTGAGAGAAAGAAAGTGGATGCCCTTCAGCAATACGAATTTGCTCCTTCACCAAATCTACTCCGGTAATAAGCTCGGTAACCGGATGCTCTACTTGCAACCGCGTGTTCATTTCTAAGAAATAAAACTGTAAGTCCGTATCTACTACAAACTCTACTGTACCGGCACTCTCGTATTGGCACGCTCGAGCTACTTCAATAGCCGCCTTTCCCATGGCTTCTCGTATTTCATTGGAGACAACGGCTGAAGGGGCTTCCTCTATTACTTTTTGGTAGCGACGCTGAATAGAACATTCTCGCTCAAATAAATAAGCGTAGTTGCCGTGCTGGTCACCGACGATCTGAATCTCGATGTGTTTGGGAGCCGTAATAAATTTTTCGATAAACACTGAGCCATCGCCAAAGGCAGAGGTAGCTTCACTTACGGCCCGCTCCATCTGCTCAGCTAGCTGGTCTTCACTTGATACAATCCGCATTCCTTTCCCCCCCCCGCCAGCACTAGCTTTAATGAGTACCGGATATCCAATTTCCAAGGCTACTCGCTTTGCTTCGGATACATCTTCAATAGCTTTGTCAGTACCTGGTACTAACGGAACGTCAAACGCTGACACGGCAGCTTTGGCCGCTAACTTGCTTCCCATCGTACTAATTGCCGATGCACTAGGGCCAATAAATGTCATACCCGCTTCTTTTACCTGCCGGGCAAACTCCGCATTTTCTGATAAAAAACCGTAACCAGGATGAACAGCGTCTGCCTTTGTTTGGCGACAAGCTGCTAAAATATTCGGAATACTCAAGTACGATTGCGCCGAAGGAGCTGGCCCGATGTTTACCGCAAAATCAGCTAACTGTACATGAGGCGCAGAACGGTCAACGTCGCTGTATACCGCAACAGTTTCAATGCCTAATTCGTGGGCAGAACGAATAATACGAACAGCAATTTCTCCCCGGTTTGCTATTAAGATACGGCGGATAGTTTTCATAATGAATAGGTAGATTCGTCAACTAAAAATAAAATATTACATGAATTATTTAGTAATATTGTAAGTTATAAGGCGAAATATGTAAGCATCAGCATTGGACGAAAGGTAATAAATAGTAAATTTGATAGATCATATATTTTTGTAAAAATACGATTAGTAAGCTAAAACAAAATACGCGTGGATTTATTTGAAAAATATACAGTAGACATGGGGCCGCTTGGTAAGCACGCCAGGATTGAAGAAGGATACTTTATGTTCCCTAAACTGGAAGGTGAGATTGCGCCCCGCATGAAGTTTAGAGGGAAAGAAGTGCTTACTTGGAGCTTAAATAATTACTTAGGATTAGCTAACCACCCTGAGGTACGAGAAGCCGACCGTAAGTCTGCCGAGAAGTGGGGATTAGCGTACCCAATGGGAGCCCGAATGATGTCGGGTAATAGTGATTTACATGATGAATTAGAGCGAAAATTATCGGCTTTTGTGAAGAAAGAAGATACCATGCTGCTGAATTACGGTTATCAGGGCATCCTTTCTGTTATTGATGCAATGGTAGACCGCAAAGATATTATTGTTTACGATGCTGAATCGCACGCTTGCATTGTCGATGGGGTAAGACTACATCTGGGCAAGCGGTTTGTTTTTCCTCATAACGATGTTGAGAACCTAGAAAAACAGCTAAAGCGAGCTACTCGATTGGCCAATGAAACCGGGGGCGGCATTCTGGTAATTACGGAAGGAGTATTTGGAATGTCGGGAAACATGGGAGCTCTGAAAGAGATTGTTGCACTTAAAGAAAAATATCAATTTCGTTTACTAGTAGATGATGCTCATGGTTTTGGCACAATGGGGCCAACGGGTGCTGGTGCCGGCGAAGAACAAGGAGTGCAGGATGGCATTGATGTTTACTTTTCTACCTTTGCTAAATCTATGGCAAGTATTGGAGCATTTGTATCTGGAGATAAACAAGTGATCCGATACCTACGCTACAATACACGTTCTCAGATTTTTGCTAAATCGCTACCTATGCCTTTTGTAGAAGGAGGACTTAAGCGGTTAGAGTTACTGAAGAATACTCCTGAATTAAGGGAGAAGCTTTGGACAGTAGTAAAAGCACTGCAATCTGGATTCCAAGAGCGTGGGCTTGATATTGGCACTACCAAATCGCCGGTAACTCCAGTAATATTGAAAGGCGATATTATTGATGCTGCCGGGGTGGCTTATGATCTCCGTGAGAGTTATAACATCTTCTGCTCAGTCGTTATTTATCCAGTGGTTCCTAAAGATTTAATCATGCTTAGGATTATTCCTACTGCAATGCATACACTAGCTGATGTAGAAGAAACGATAACTGCTTTCGAAAATGTTAAACATAAATTAGAGACAGGTGTTTACCATACAAGTGAGCTTGCTGCAGCATTTGATTAGCAACAAATCTCGCAGTTTTTATTGTTTTTAAGCCATATTGGCTATATTGGCTCATAATTGTTAAATTTTTTTGTCCACAACTGAACTAACTATGAAACGATTTGATGAATTAAGAGATTTGGTAATGTCTTTAGAAGGTGATTTTGAGAAATTCTATGATAAAGAGAACCAAGCAGCTGGTACTCGGGTACGAAAAGGCATGCAAGATTTGAAGAATCTTGCTCAAGAGATTCGCATAGAAGTACAAGATATCAAGAATAAAGCCTCCTAAGAGGAAATACCAATCTTATTGGAAATAAAAGCAATTCTGTTAAGGATTGCTTTTTTTATGAGGCTTCGGCTTCCTCCTCTGAAGTTGAGACAATGCGGACGTAACGCATAATCAGTTCACATAAATCATAAAGTGTTTCGGAGCGAAACATAAGCTCGTAGTAGGAATGGTGTGCGGGAATATCGCAGCCGATTCGGCATTTAGCCTGACTTAGCGTTAAAACTTTGTCTAACACTTCATTAGATTCAGTATCAAGATGAATTAAATAATCGAAGCGGCTATTAACAAAGTCGATAAGGTGTTCGGCTTTAAACTTGCCGAAAGCCGAAATATCAAGGTCGCTAAACTGGAGGTAGCCAAATATTTTATTCTTAGCTCGTCGTTTATCATAACAAAGTACCTGCACCTCTTTATGGTCAGCAGAAAAGTGGTTGATAAAATCATCAACGGTGTTCTGCTTTCCGTGATCAGATAGCGTAATCAGTATTCCAATACGTTCAGCTTTCTCGTAATTTACCGTTTGGCGTTTTACCGAACTCTCCTTGAGTAACTTAGGTAATTGAAAGCCAATAATTTTCTTGGTAAAGAACCACATCGTTTAATCATTTAAATTAATCAAGCATTGCCAGAAAATCTTCTTCTGAGATAATCTGTACGTCTAATGATTCCGCTTTTTTTCGCTTAGCTGGCCCCATATTCGTGCCAGCTAACAGAAAATCTAATTTTGTAGAAACCGATGAAACTACCTTTCCCCCGTGCAACTTAATCTTTTCTTTAATTTCTTCTCGGCTAAATTGCTCAAATACCCCAGAAACCACAAATGTCTTGCCGGATAATACCTGATTTTCAGAGTTTTGGCTGCTTATCTGTAAGCTGAACTGCAAGCCAGCCTGTTTTAGTTCACTCAATAACTGCTGATTTTCGGGGTCGCTAAAGTATTCAAGTACACTTTGGGCAATACGTCCGCCAATTTCTGGCACTTCAATCAATTGTTCGTGAGAAGCAAGCGCTAATAGATCAATTGAGCCAAAGTGTTCAGCTAATTTTTCGGCTACAGTACGCCCCACGTAGCGAATTCCTAACGCAAATAATACACGAGGGAATGATATTTGCTTGGAGGCTTCAATGCCGTTTAAAATATTTTGGGTGGCTTGTTCTTTAAAACCTTCTAAAGCATAAATATCATCGAATGACAGATGGTATAGATTAGCCACATTCTCTACTAATCCCTGTTCATAAAATAAAGCCACTGTTTCTTTACCCATACTATCAATATTCATAGCATTACGCTGGATAAAATGTTCAATGCGCCCTTTAATTTGCGGCGGGCATCCCGTTTGGTTAGGGCAGAAGTGAACAGCTTCCCCCTCTTGGCGTATCAGCAGAGTATTGCACTCCGGACAGTGAGTTTCGTATTGAATTGGCTGACTTTGATTGGTGCGTTTACTTATATCTACCCCGGTGATTTTTGGAATAATTTCTCCTCCTTTTTCAACTGAAACTGTATCGCCGTAGCGAATGCCCAGCCGGTCAATTTCGTCGGCATTGTACAAAGAAGCTCGCTTTACAATCGTACCGGCCAAGGCTACCGGATCTAAGTTAGCCACGGGGGTAATTGCACCAGTACGACCTACCTGATAGGTAATATCGCGCAAGATGGTAACCGCACTTTGAGTTTTATACTTGTAGGCAATAGCCCAGCGAGGGCTTTTTGCCGTGCTACCCAGTAGTTTCTGTTGTTGGGTACTATTCACCTTAATTACGATACCATCGGTATCTAGTGGCAACTCAAGGCGCTCCTCTTCCCAATCGTTAATGTATTTGAATACGTCTTCAATAGATTCACACTTGCGGTAGGTAGGTGATATTTGAAAGCCCCATTCTTCCAGTTGGGCAATAGCTTTTTGATGGGTTTCAAGATGTATTCCATCGGTAGCTAGCGAATAAAGATAACAGTCTAATTTGCGTTGAGCTACTACTGAGGAGTCTTGCATTTTTAGCGTTCCCGAAGTGGTGTTTCGAGGATTAGCCAGCAGGGCTTCGCCAGAAGCTTCTCGCTCTTGATTTAGTTGATCAAAAACCGAACGAGGCATAAAAACCTCGCCCCGCACCTCAAACGTAGGCGGCAGGTTATCGGCCTTTACCCGCAGAGGTAGCGAGCGAATTGTTTTGGCGTTGGTCGTAATATCATCGCCTCGTACTCCATCTCCCCGAGTAGCAGCTAACGTAAGCAAACCATCTTCGTAGCGGAGACTAATAGCTACTCCGTCGAACTTTAGCTCGCAAAAATACTCGTATGCTTGCTCTGGTAAAGATTTAGCAACTCGCTGATCAAACTCAGTGAGCTCTTCCTCAGAATAGGTATTGCTCAAGGAGAGCATTGGGTAGGTATGATAGACAGTTTTGAAGTCTTTAGTGATCGTACCACCCACTCGCTGGCTGGGTGAGTCAGGATAGCGAAACTGAGGATACTGTTCTTCTAGTTGAATAAGCTGCTCTAATAGCTGATCAAATTCAAAATCTGAAACCTCTGAAACACTATTCTGATAGTACTGATGATTGAAATGGTGAATTTTGGCACTAAGCTGCTCTATAGCACTTTTGGCTTCTACAGCGGTCATAAATCCCAGGTTTAGCTGATTGTTGAATAATGGCTGATTGCTCAATGGTTAATAGCTGAATGGCCGATTATTAATTTTTGATTGGTTAAGTCGTTATTATTTACTGATTACGGCACGGGGTGTCCCGCGCATTGTTATCTGTTCATTGTTTAGGTATAATAATCCCGAAATGCCTGAAGGTTCTGTTCGGTTCCTACAATAATCATAGTGTCGCCTATTTCAAATTTTAGATCGCCATGAGGGTTAAACGTAAATCGTTCGGACTGATGGCGGAATCCTATAACGGTGGCGCTAGTATGTTGCCGAATATTTAACTCGCGCAATGTTTTATCCTGATAGCGTTTTTGAAGTTCGTCGTACATGATATCTTCTAGCTTTAGGCTGTTAGAGCCAGTTCCTGATAAAATATTCAGAAATTCGATAACTGAAGGTTGGGTAATAAGACGGGCCATATGAACCCCGCCAATAGCATCGGGCATTACTACTTGATCGGCTCCGGCTCGGTAAAGCTTTTTCTCGGCACTCTCATCAGTGGCTCGGGCGATAATTTTAACGTCTGGGTTCAGTTCCCGGGCGGTTAAGGTAATAAATACATTGTCGGCATCGCGAGGGAGAGTAGTAATAATAGCTTCCGCGCGTTCAATACCTGCTGCCAGCAATACTTCGTCGGTGGTTGCATCGCCAATGACGTACTGTATTTCGTTATTAACTGCGTACTGCTCAACCAATTCAGGCTTGAGTTCAACTAACACAAATGGACGGTGGCTATCCTGTAATTCTTCACAAGCGCGGGCCCCATTTCGCCCCATTCCGCATACTATAACGTGATCTCTTAGTTTTTCCACTTTACGGCCAATAGTGTAACGTCGATATAACTCGGCAAATTCACCCTCCACAAAATACGAAGTGATAGTACCGACGGCATAGGCAAATATTCCCAAATTAAATATAATATAAAAGCTGGTAAAGATACGGCCTGAATCTGAAAGTTCGCGCACCTCAGTGAAGCCAACCGTAGACAGCGTAATCACAGTCATGTAAAAGGCATCGATAGCAGAGTATTCTTCAATAAAAGTGTAGCCGATCTGACCAATTACCATGCTGGCTACTAGCAGGAGTAAGCCGAAACTCAAGCGATTAAAGATAAGTTCTTTGCTCCAACCTAAGTACTTGTTCCAAGCTCTATAAACCATTTAAAAAGAAATGTTGAGGTAATTCGTGACTAAAGTAACTACATCCGCCAATTTCTGAGTAGCTGAACGCAAAAAATATTGAATATAACAGTTCTATGTACGAGTGGAGCTGGCGAGCACTAAAAGGTTACATATACGGAGAAAGCATCGCAGAATGACTATATTAATATTTTGGTAAACTATTCGGCAATTGCCAGTAATATTTTAAAAATAAACGTAATATAGCAGTAGTTATAATAAGAAAAATAAGAGGGTGCAGCCACTTTGTGAGGGAAAGTAAGATTTACTGTAATCGGCGAGGGTTGGCACAGTTTTGGCAAATGATAGGGAAAGTCGCAAGATTCTATGATTTATTTGTGCAAAAAAGCATATTTGTGGGTATTACTTGGTTTGCTAGTTGGAAGCATACAACCGCTTCAGGCGCAAGCTGACGTAATTAATAACGTGCGCGATGCTTTGAAGTCAGGAAGCTCCCGCGAGCTTAGTAAATACCTGAATAATACGGTTGAGATTAGTGTTAATGGCGAACAGGCAAGTTATAGCCGCAATCAAGCCGAGTTTGTTCTTAAAGATTTCTTTACTAAGTATTCACCCAAAGATTTTCGCTACGTACACCAAGGCTCTTCTAAGGAAGGAGTAAAATATACGATCGGAACGCTAGTTCACGAGCGGGGGGAGTTTCGAGTAGTCATGCTTATTAAGCAGTTCGGTGGTAGCTACCTAGTTGATAAAATTGATTTTAATCGGGAGTAAAACCGAGTTTATTAAAGATTAGAAGTTACAGGTTACGGGTTTCAAGTTCTATGTACTCAAACCTGCAACTTGTAACTTTTTAACATTAAACAACGCTTTTATTTATGAAGAGCATTCTGAATAACTTCCTTGGCTTCTTCTAGCACTTTTTCTAATCCGCTTACATCTTTTCCCCCGGCAGTAGCAAAAAAGGGCTGCCCTCCCCCACCACCACGAATATGTTTAGCAAGGTGCTTCACTAGCTTCCCAGCGTGTAAGTCATAAGTTTTCGTGAGCAATTCATCAATAACTACCGAAATTTGAGGTTTTCCATCGATATCAGCCGCGAGCACCATCACTAGATTATCTACTTGATTTTTTAAGTTAAAAGCTAACTGTTTGAGCATATCCGCTTGGGGCAAGGAAACCTTCTCAATAATTATCTTCGCCTCCTTAATATTTTGAATTTTGCTAGCTAACTCTTGTTGAATTCTACTAGCTTTCTCTTGCTGAAGAGCATCAATCTGTTTTCGCAGTTGGTTTTTCTCTTCTACCAACGAGTGAACTGCCTTCTGAAGGTCACGCGGGTTTTTCAAAGTTTCTTTAATACTTGAAAGAAGCTCCTCTTGCTCTCGAATATAATTCTCGGCAGCGGTTCCGGTTATCGCCTCAATACGGCGAATACCTGCTGCTACTGAACCTTCGGATATAATCTTGAAAAAGCCCAAACGCCCAGTGGCCGAAACGTGTGTTCCTCCGCAAAGCTCAACCGAATAATTCCGGTCAAAAACGATCACTCGGACTTCGCTACCGTATTTTTCGCCAAATAGGGCCATCGCTCCCATTGTTTTAGCTTCATCAATCGGCAATTTTCGCAGTTCTTCTAAGCGAATATTTTCCCGGACGCGCTGATTCACTAAATGCTCTACCTGCTGGATTTCATCATTAGTCATCTTCGCAAAGTGGGAGAAGTCAAAACGAAGTAACTGATCGTTTACTAGCGAACCTCGCTGCTGCACATGATCGCCCAATACCTGACGCAGCGCGGCATGAAGCAGATGAGTAGCACTGTGGTTGTTCTCAGTAGCTTTTCGTTTATCCAAATCTACCCTACAAGTAAAAATAGCTTCTGCATCAGTTGGTAGTTTTTTAGTATAGTGAACAATTAGGTCGTTTTCTTTCTTTGTATCAAAAATGAAGATTTGCTCAGTACCCGACTCTAACACTCCGGTGTCGCCTACCTGACCACCGCCCTCAGCGTAAAATGGGGTTTTATCTAAGGCCAATTGGTAGTAAGAAGATTTTTTGTCCTGTACCTGCCGATACTTTATAATTCTGGCTTCCGCCGTCAGCGTATCGTAGCCTACAAAGGTAGTATCCGTATCTTCCATCAGTACCGTCCAGTCACCGGTATCAGTAGAAGTAGCCGCCCTAGAGCGGTTTTTTTGCTTTTCCATCTCCTGCCCAAAGCCAGCTTCGTCTACCGAATAGCCACTTTCGCGGGCAATTAAAGCAGTTAAGTCAAACGGAAATCCAAAGGTATCGTATAACTCAAATACTACCGTCCCCGGAATTTTCTTTTCTACCTGATACTCTTCTTTTATTTGATCGAGCTTCCCTAATCCAACTTCTAGGGTTCGTAAAAATGACGATTCTTCCTCTTGAATAACCTTTTCCACAAAACTCTGCTGTTTCTTTAATTCAGGAAAAACGTCAGCAAATTGTTGGCTGAGTGTAGGAATTAACTGATACAGGAAAGGCTCTTTTAACTCTAGAAAAGTATAACTATAACGAACAGCTCGACGCAGGATCCGGCGGATAACGTACCCCGCTTTATTGTTGGAAGGAAGCTGCCCATCGGCAATAGAGAACGCAATAGCTCGAATGTGATCAACGATGACACGAATAGCAACATCAGTTTTTGGATTATTGCCGTAGCGAACATTGGCTCGTTGGCTTACTTGCTCTATAAGCGGAGCAAAAACGTCAGTATCATAGTTAGATTGTTTATTCTGAATAGCCATTGCTAGTCGCTCAAAGCCCATTCCGGTGTCAATGTGCTGCGCCGACAGCGGGTGCAACTTCCCCGAAGCCTGGCGGTTGAACTGCATAAATACTAAGTTCCAGATCTCGACGACCAACGGATGATCTTGATTTACTAATTCTTTGCCCGGTTGTTTGTCAATTTCAGCCGTTGGACGTAAGTCTATATGAATTTCTGAACAGGGGCCACAGGGACCGGTATCACCCATTTCCCAGAAATTGTCCTTTTTCGAACCCAGAATAATGCGGTCTTCATCAATAATCTCCTTCCAATAGTTATAAGCTTCTTTATCTAATTCTAAACTATCTTGCTCATCACCACCAAAAACTGAGGCGTAAAGACGATCTTTTGGTAGTTTGTAAACATCAGTAAGCAGTTCCCAGGACCAGGCAATTGCTTCTTTCTTAAAATAGTCGCCAAACGACCAGTTGCCCAGCATCTCGAACATGGTATGGTGGTAAGTATCCAACCCTACCTCTTCTAAATCGTTATGCTTACCTGAGACTCGTAAACATTTCTGACTGTTGGCAGCTCGGGCGTAAGGTGCCGGTTTATTTCCTAAAAAATAGTCTTTAAACTGGTTCATTCCTGCATTTATGAACATTAACGTAGGATCATCTTTGTTCACGATAGGAGCAGAGGGCACAAATTGGTGCTGTTTTTGTTCAAAAAATTGGATAAAAGCGGAACGTATTTCCTGGGAAGTCATTAAAGTGTGGGATTTACGATGAATAGACCATGTTTTATTGATATAGTGCAATAAATTATGGTTTATGTAAATTTTCTTGTGAAAGAATTTGTTTAGAGTAAAGCAAGGTGCAAAAGTATAACGAAAAGCGATTCATAAGAACTTCTTATGTCAAAAATTAAATATTACTACGATACGGAAACTTGTAAATACGAGCGGGTGCGCGTGAGCCATTGGGATGTTGTGTTAAATATTTCAGGATTCGTCGTGTTAGTGCTAGTAGCAGGTATCAGCTTGGTGATTATCTTCGATACGTATTTTGAGTCACCCAAAGCGGCTCGCCTGAAGAAGGAAAATGAAGAACTTACGTTTTACTACGACATGCTTAGCAAGGATATGAACCGGGCTAATAAAATGCTAGAGTCGTTGCAAGAGCGAGATAATAGCGTTTATCGAACCATTTTTGAGGCTGAGCCTATTCCGCTTTCGGTCAGAAATGCTGGAGTGGGGGGAGTAGATCGTTATCAAGATTTATTAGAAAATGGGTTGGAGCGAGAAGATATCATTGTAAACACCTTTCAGCGAATCGATCAGCTAAAACGGCAGCTATACATTCAGACTAAGTCGTACGACAATTTGTTAGAGATGGCCGATAACAAATCGGAAATTCTAGCTACTATTCCGGCTATACAGCCAGTTTCTAACAAAGAATTGCGTCGGTTGGCTTCGGGCTTCGGAATGCGGGTTCACCCAATATATAAGGTGAAGATGATGCACCCAGGTATTGATTTTTCTGCTCCCCAAGGTACTCCTGTGTACGCCACTGGCGGGGGTAAAGTAAAGCAGGTAAAGAGTTCGTTTACTGGCTACGGGAAGCAAGTAATCATCGATCATGGCTACGGCTACCAAACCCGTTACGCTCATTTACAGGACTTTAATATAAAGGCCGGTCAGAATGTAGAACGAGGGCAGTGTATTGGTTACGTAGGAAATACGGGTACTTCTACTGCGCCGCATTTACACTACGAAGTATTTAAAGACAACGAGCGAGTCAATCCTATCTACTATTTCTACCAAGATATTACGGCGGAAGAATACGAGGTTTTAGTTCAATTAGCATCGATTGAGAATCAGTCGCTGTGAAATAGTCGCTGTGAAATAGTCGCTGTGAAATAGTCGCTGTGAAACAGCAGTCACAGGAAGAGAAATCTTTCCATTACCGAATCAAAGTCGCTTGATAGCGGCTTTTTTTATGCTTTAGCGGCTAGGACGTATTGACCAATAGATGAATATTCTTAGCACCTATACTGAGCCTACGCACCTAAAAGTTAACTCAGGGATAACTATCTGGTATTGCGAGAATAACTTGCCATTTTGGGAAACTATCGGAGAGATATTAATAATCGTAGCAAAAGACTTAATTACACTCTAGCTCTTCATTGCTAAATTTTTTATATGATTATCGTATCTTAGGTACTTACTATACACTTTGGCGAAGTGTCAATAATGAAAAAATCTATACTATTAGTAGGAAGTATTTTCATCTGTGTGAGCTTAGGGCTCGCTTTTCCGCCAGACAAAGGGTTTGATGCGTTATTAAGTGGTGTTGATAAACTAAACAGTGGAGATAAAAATCGTTTTATAGCGATTCTGGAAGAACTCCACTCGCTTCAAAACATCAGATATAAGGATAGTGTAGGTATTGTTCTTAGTAAAATTGAACCGAAGATTCAGGGGACAAAAAATAGTAGAATAGAATTTTTATATGATCTCATATTAAGTCGTAATCATCTTTTTGAGCATAATTATTCCGAGGGAATTAGTAGCGCTACCAAAGCTGCGAAAAACAACCAAAAAAGTAAGAGAAAAGAAATGGTGTATTTGTACACCACTTTGGGCAGCCTCAATTACTTTAAAGCCGACTACGTTAATTCCCTTGAGTGGCATTTAAAGGCATTAAGTATTTGTGAAAATGAGTTAGATAACTCTTGCCTTCCGGGAATATACAACAACATTGCGGTCGTCTACTTTGGTACAAACGATGTGCAGAAAATTGAAGAATTTACCCGTAAGGCGTATGATATCGCCGATAGCACCGAAAACTTGATGGAAAAGTCGCGAGCCGCAGGAAATATGGCCATTGTATTTGCCGAACAAGGAAAATTCGCCGAATCAGAAAAGTGGTTTTTAGAAGATCTGGAAATTGATTTAGAATTAAACGACAGCTTATCGGTCGCTAGAAACTATAATAACTTGGGAAAGTTGTTTGAGTACAAACAGGACTTTCCAAGATCGCTGCAGTACTACCAGAAAGGATTAGAAGTTGCGAAGGCAGTAGATGACAAAGCCTCGATCGCCCTAGGGTACCAAAACGTAGGTTGGCTTGAACATAAAAATGGCAACAATCAAGAAGCCGAACGGCTGTTTGCAATAGGAATGCAGCAAACCGATTCTCTCGGAAACTTAGACAAATTGAGGGATGCCTATTTAAATATCTCTGAATTTTACGAGGCAACCGAACGCCCAAACAAGGCCTTTGAGTTCTTTATAAAGTACCACAATTTGAACGATAGTCTGGTAGGGGAAAACCACCTTGCTGCCTTAAGCGAATTGGAGGTGAAGTACGACACCCAAAAGAAGGAAAATGAGCTGCTACTGTTATCCCAGCAAAAGCAAGCAAACGAAGCCTTAATTATTAGTCAAGGTCGCACTGTCCGGCAACTTTCTCTTGGTCTGGGTATTATTTTGATTCTAAGTATTTTAGGGTTTTTCTTGTATAAGCAGTGGTCGCAGAACAAAAAACAGGCGGAGCTTATTTTGGCTATTTCCGAAACTCAGAATGAAGAGCGAAAGCGGATTGCCCAAGACCTTCACGACAGTATCGGTGGATCGTTAGCACTTACTAAATCTAAGTTTAAAGCCGTAGAGAATTCCTTACCCGCCCCTTCCGAAGAGTTGAGGTTGGCTCTACAAACCCTACAACAGACCAGCGATCAAGTCCGGCGAATATCCCACGATCTTATGCCCGGTGAACTGGTTCGATTTGGCTTGGTAGCCGCTATACAAACTTTGCTAGAAAATCTGAATGAAGAAGAAATTAATGCTCAGTTTAATTCAATCCAACTAGAGCAACGACTGGAACCAGTAAAAGAAATACAACTGTATCGGATTATTCAGGAGGCTCTGCAAAATGTACTTCGCCACGCCAAAGCTAAGAACCTCTTTATTCAGTTAAATAAACATAAGAACTACCTTAGCCTGATGATAGAAGACGACGGGCGGGGCATGGGTGATACTGCCAGTAAAGGCATTGGACTGAAAAACATAGAACAACGGGTGCGCCTTTTAAAAGGTATCTTCACCATAGACAGTGCTCCCGAAAAGGGCACCCTTCTAAACATTCAAATACCGGTATAATATGATAACGGTACTTATTGCCGACGACCACCAACTTTTTAGACAAGGGCTAGTCGCCATGCTAGCCAACTTCACGCAATTTAAAGTAATTGGCGAAGCAACGAATGGGGAAGAAGCTCTGAAGCTAATCGCGACCACTCATCCCGATGTGTTACTGCTGGATATTGAAATGCCCCAAGTAGATGGCTTTGCGGTACTGAAAGAGCTACGGTCTATGCGTTCAGATACCAAAACCTTAGTACTCACCATGCACTACTCAAGTGCCTTTATAAGGAATATTGTGGCAGCAGGGTCCGATGGTTATCTCAAGAAGGATTCGGATCAGAATACCCTAATCTTAGCGATTGAGCAAGTATACCAAACAGGTAGCTTCTACCCATCCGAAACTACTCAAATGGTGATGCAAAGCCTGAAAGAAAAGAGCAAGGAAGATAATATCACCCCCCGCGAAAAGGAGGTGATTCTCCTTATTGCGGAAGGACTAACTACCAAGGAGATTGCCGCCCGTCTCTTTTTAAGCAAACATACGGTAGAATCGCATCGGCAGAATATTCTCCTAAAGCTTAATATGAAGAATAGTACTGAGCTGGTGAAATATGCCCTAAAAAAAGGCTGGGCATAAGCTGGATTTCTCGCCTTTAGAAATTGGTGAGCATAGATTCTATTATTAAGCACACATATTCATTTCCTTCCTCCAATCTCCGTTTCTAGTAGTTTTCAGCCATTTTAAGTTTTAGCACTTAACCGCTAGAATTTTTTGACTAAGAAACTAGACCTTGCTAATAGTAACTCCTAACCAATACCTATACTCATGAGCAGAAAGATTAAGCTAATATCAACGTCAGCACTAGTAATTGTCGCAATGCAGCTAGTCTCGGCTTGTTGTGCTTCTTGCCCCAGTTGCTGCACAGAAGGTGTATCTTCTTCAACTACTATTCAGTCAGAACAGGGGGAAGCAGAAAATTCAAAAATTAGTACCAAAACACTGCTAATCTCGCCCACTGATGAATCTAAATAAAATACTAACGATCAGTTTCCTGCTGTCGTGGCTATCGCTACCGGGAATGGCTCAATTGCCGTTGCCAGTCCAAGAAGCAATCTGTTCGGCTCGGCTTAGCCCTTTTCTAGGAATAGGAATTAGTAGTCCTAGTAGTGAATACGATCGTTCCGAAGACTCCGGCATAGCCTCACCCGTAGTAGGAGCGAACGTGCACATCAGTATAGGCGGAGGGTGGACGTTAATCCCCGGTTTAGCCTACGAGACCAAAGGAAGCGCTTTTTCTTACAGCTACGATAATGGAATTGGGAGAGCTTCTCTATCGGGGAGAAACACTAATAGCCGTACGCTAGCCCTGCGAAGTACTAATGAATCAAAAACCAGAACTGTTCGCTCCTACCTATCTTTTCCCTGGCAAATAGGAATTCGACCCTTCGAGAAGGTACCGGATCTTCAGTTTGCGTTGGGAATGAATAATAGCTTTTTACTTGGTCAAAAGACTACCCGGAACAGCTTTGGCACTAAAACAACCGACCGAGGTACGGACAACTTAAAAGGCTTTAACCTGGGCCTACTGCTTGGGGTATCTTATCGAGTTATCGATGACATAGCAGTAGGAATTACGTATGACCACGGGTTAACCGATATGAGCAGCAGCGGTGTCGGATTTAGGGAGCGAGCATTGAGGCTAACCGTAGGCTACACGATCAACTTCAACCCAATTTTTCTGGAGTCATATTCCCGACGAGGCCGAGCGAAAATGAAGCAGTACCAAACCTCCAAGGAATAAAAGGAAGAAAAATTTATCGTTTTACCCAACAACCAACTTTATGGAAACGCTCATGTATTTAACCTTGGCGGGAGTACTTGTGTACTTAGGCCGAATCGGATTCATTGTTTACGAAGCTTTGCAGATGGACTTTAACTTTGAACGGCCGTGGCCCGAGGATACGTCAACCACAAGATTGAAGGAAGAATTCAATAAAGCTAATGCGGCTTCTTCAATAATAGAAACGAAAGAAATAAATGATGCTCTAACCTACAAAAATGTTGTTCGTGCCTAAAATAATACGATAGCTAAATTATCAATAACTGCATTGTTAAGTAAGCCATTTCACAATAAAATACCATCATCTTAACCTGTCTTATTATGCCCACCAGAGGGCATAGTTAATTTTCCTACCAGAGAAATCGCTATTGACTAGCTTCGCATTACCCCTTGTAGGTAATCATCCTATCGGAAAACCGCATGGCATAATCTGCCATCTATTTGTGCTGGGATCAACTGATTAGCCAGCCTTTAAATTACCGCCATGTGGGCTAAGGGTAGCATATAAATTAAAAACACGGTCGCCTGTTTACCTTCTTCTATCAGTAGTTATTAAGGGTTGATTATACAATAGGAACATAGTCATTATCAGGGAAAACAATCATTGTGCATCATGTATAATAAATGTTAATTGATTAAGAAATGAAAAGAAAATTACTCGCAGCTACCAGTTTCGTATTGCTCACCCTTATTTCAGTGAAGGCCGATGCTCAGGCGTTGGAAGATTTTGCGGCTAAATATACTTCTGACAACGGACCGGGGTACACTCAGCCCTTAGCCGATGCTCTAGGAGCTAACCTAAACAGTGGTTTTTTCAGAAGTGCTCACATTCCTAAAAGTGGCTTTAGGCTACAACTGGGCTTAGTAACCATGACCGCCCTAATTAGAAATGATGATAAGACATTCCAAGCTACTACCGATGATTTTTTCACCCCTCAAACAACCACCGAAGTTCCTACAATCTTTGGTAGCACCAACGGAGTGAGTGTTGACGGTAACGGGGGAACAGTCTATAATTTTCCGGGCGGACTAGGCGTGGATATGCTTCCTATCGCGGTGCCGCAAGTTTCGGTAGGCTCATTGCTGGGCACCGAACTTTTAATCCGATTTTTTGCGGCAGATATTGGCGATGATTTGGGTCGTTTGAATCTATTCGGATGGGGAATACGCCATAGTATTGACCAGTATCTACCCGAAACCTGGCCAGTATCACTAGCGGTCGGCTACTATCGCCAAAACTTAGGTCTCGAAAATTTTTCCGATAGCGAGACTAACTTCATCAGCTTACAAG
>NZ_JBARYM010000864.1:0-3976 GCF_049647865.1 Tunicatimonas sp.
GATAGGGTTACGCGCTTTCCGCTTCTTTATACACCAGCACCTAAAAATCTTCCCACAATATACCAACAACTACCAGCAATTTATTTGTGTACGGCAATGAAGGTATAATATAGGCAGACTGTTCTAAATAAGCTACCTATAATTATTTGGCTTTGCGAGATATGGTTGTTTAATCTGAAGGATAGAACAGAGTGAAGTACCTCTCAAATCAGCAAATTTATGATCGTACTAATTATTTCCTTCACCGTTGTTTTTCTTAGTGAAAAGCGTAGTACCTTCTAATAGCGAGTCTTATCATGTTTAATGTTCCACTCGTCGAACAACTGCATAGCTTCGGCCTGACCGATCTGTTGGTAGCTTAGCTTACGTTTCTCCCAAGTCAGTGGAATTTCTCTGTAAAGCCATTCATCGTCAAACTTAGCTTCGGCTGCATCGTGGCGGGTAGCGGCGAACACTACCCGATCAATACGGGCCCAGTAGATAGCCCCCAAACACATAGGACATGGTTCGCAGGAAGTGTAGATAACACAGCCATTCAGTTCAAAAGTGTTCAGTTGCTGACAAGCACTTCGAATGGCGACTACTTCGGCGTGAGCAGTAGGGTCGTGAGCTGAAGTAACCAAGTTTTGACCACTTCCAATGATCTGCTGATCTTTTACTACCACCGCCCCGAACGGGCCGCCTCGGTTCGCCTGCATACCTTGGCGAGCTAGATTGATGGAAGCAGATATGAAGTACTGATCGTTTTTCTTCATAATTAAGCAAAGATAATAATCAAATAAGGATCATACGTGCTACGTTGCCCCCAAATTTGTACCTTTCTAGCTTTGGATTGTGATATTATTTAGGTTTGGGGTATCCTCCGGGGCCGGTACGATTGGAATCTCTTCTTCTTCTTAAATCCAAGTTATGGTAGATATTGAAGCGGATAATATCGCGCTGGCGGAACTCAAAGGCACTCTGCTGGCCGTAGGTCCACATGTATACCGCCTGAAATTGAATATTATTACTAAAAATGTACCCTAAGCCTAGCACGGTCCGATTTTCTTCAAAATTATTATACTGAATATCCTTGCCATTCTGAATGAATATTTCGTTGTAAAAAGCTCCGAACAGCACCCCCGGCCGTAGTGTATGATCATTGATTGGTACGTAAGTGGTAAAGCGATAACGCCAACGATTAGAATACTTATAGTCCGCTCCAATATCATTTTTACGCTTCCACCGCTGCTCAAACCGGAGCTGATGATAAAACTTGACCCGCCCCACGGACTGTACAAAAAGAAGTTGCTCCCAGAACCGATACTCTGGCACTACAGGATCATAACGCTCAGTATCTTCCGGATCGGAAGCCCAGCTGTAAGGGTTCACAAAACCACCAGTTACCTCTAAATACTTGTCTAGCAAATACGTTACACCAAACCGAAGGTAGAGCTTACTCATATTCTGATAGTAGTTATTGCGGCGCACGTGATACTCTCCGTAGTAAAATAATCGTTCGGAGAGCCGATACTTAGTATATAATCCGTGCCAAACTCCAGTTTGCCGATTAATTACCCGGTCAGGAATATTTGGCTCGTTGGCTAGGGTAGTTATATCTTGCGCCCAGCTCATGTAGCTGAGAGTAAGCAGCAGAAAGATTATAGTAAGCTGCGTAAATCTTTTTTGCATATCGTATAAAATAGGGAAAACGAATTTAGGCTAGTCCAATAAGTTCTTTAATCTCTTGCGGGTTACGAGTTCTTCTAAGTCGCCGCTCTAGTGCTCTAGTATTTTCGCCGGAAAGTTCCATCAGTCGGTCTAGCAAAGCGACTATCTCCTGAGCTCGAGGAACCAGTTGGTGGTAATTTCTCTCTTGGGCCAACTCTACCAATAAGTGTTGATATAGGTTTTCGGCGGCTCTTTTGTAGAGATCTTTTTTAACCCGTCGGGTAAAGTCGTAGCTAAAGGTGTAGGGATCAAATGTTTTTTCGGTATAAGTATTGTCTACCAGTCTTACGTACTTCGGAATAGTATCCAGATACGTATGCAGGGTTTCTAGCGTATCTAATACCGCGTAAATACTATCCCCAATCTGCTGCTTCGCCATAAAGTTCTCGGCCTGACTATACTGCCGTTCTAGCTGATTGACTCGTCCATTGACAAAATTTTGGTAAACAATATCTGAAATAGAGCGGGGGGCATCATTCGCGGAAGTAGCTTGGCCAACACGAGCGTACAGGCTATCTACCTGCTTATGCTTCTGACTAATTTTTTCTTCCAAAGCACGGTTTACGCCTTCTATTTCAATACTTTTTAGCTCACTGATTACCAACGCAATTTTAGGCTGGGTGAAATCTGAAATACTGCTTACGTACTGCTTTAGCCGAATAGGAAGGCTAGTTGAGTCGTAGGGTTCTCCGGGTAGCCGAATAATATGTTGCTTCGGCTCGCCATCAACAACGTACTCTATCGTATCGGTTTTTCGTGCAAATGACAGAGAGTCGTCGTACAAAATTTGCGGATTTACGTATTGATACTGAGGTGTTTGCATGAATGCGGCTACTGAGTCCAGAATAGTTAACTGCCGGTCTAGTTCTCGGAAGTAGGTAAAAGCAAGTGTCAACGAATCGCTGCGTTGGCGGTTAAGCTCAAAGACCTCGTTACGAGCTAGTGGAATCACTTGTGCACTTAGCGAATCAACCTGGATATTTAGTTGCTGAATGGCTTCTTTCTCTTCTTCACTAACATCGTATTTAAAACGGCTGGTAGCTGCTAGTTGTACCGGCTTGCGTCCTTGAATCTCATCGATCTTAAGATCAACGCTCACAAAATTATTTAATGCCTGCTGAATAACGGAATTACCCGGTTGCTGTCGGGTATACTTCACTGAATTACTAGTATAGCCGTGGTCAAACAGCAACCCAAACCCTTGTTCGCTCACAGAAAAATCTTTCGGCTTGGCACCGCTGTCTAATATCTGAAGCCTTTCCTGCACACTATCGTATACCAAGCTATCCATCACTCGTCCGGTAAGTTCGTTAATTCGGACAATAGAAGTCAAAAAACCATTTTGGTACGAACGAACTTCTTCAATAATAATACTATCACTGGGGTACCGAATCTCCCACTGTTCGTGCATCCGGCCCGCCTCGTTGAAGTACCCCTGCACGTCAAACCCTGTTTCTGACTTATTACTAAAAACAAAAGCCCCAGTGAGTTGCCCGTTACTGAAGTTAGCAATCCCTCGCCTTACCGTTCTTAGGTACTGGCTATCTTGCATAGAATCTTCTCTATAAATCCATTCTCCTATTGGTATCCCCTCATTATAGGCTCCCTGAATATTTGTATACGTACCGTTGATATCGTACTGTAAGTTTAAGTTCTCAATATCCTGGAGCAGAATTTTGTATTCTTTAAAGTCGTAATTCCAGTCGCCATGCTTTTGATTTTTTTGATAGGCTCCATCGTATACTTTTTTAACGAGTACATTTTGCTGAACGGAGTCAGTGTAGGTTACTGCGAAGTAGAAATCACCGTTTAGTATTTTCTCATCGGATTTTCTGGGTTGATAATAATAGAAGCGGGCTTGACCTTGTTCACCAACTTCGTTTTGGTAACGCCCCTCGTAGAGTTGGTCTTTTTGAGCAAAAGCAAATAGGGCAGGGAACAACAGGAGAGCACCGTACAGACCAATACGGAAAAAATAAGCTAACATTGAAATATAGGTAGGTTCTTAAAAATTCAGTCGGATTACTAACATACTACAGAAGCCTATAAAAGCTCTTATAATTGCATACTTGCTAAATGGATTCTGAAGTACATCTAGTAAAAGTCCTAATATAGGATAAAAGTTAATCTATTGGGTAAATATGTTAAGGAAGCACGTAAATATACCTATGCGCGCTGCTATTGGTCGGCACTAATACGAAAAAAGGCAGGCACTTCGAAGAGCACCTGCCTGAATCTATTTTAGACTAGATATACTATTCAGGAA
>NZ_JBARYM010000865.1:0-8667 GCF_049647865.1 Tunicatimonas sp.
ACCTCACCGGTAGAGCGGCGGGTGAATGAACAATCGCTCCAACTATGTATTGAAGAATTGCGTGATGGCGATGCCCGGGCGGCCTACAAAAATATGACGCTGGATTTGATCAACTACGGTAGTATTCGGATGTTCTTCCACGCGGAAAGCCAAACGGCTCAAGATAGTTCTGTGACTGGTTTTCTTCGGCTAGGAACTGACTTTGATCAAAACTACTACGAAATTGAGGTGCCGTTAGTAATGTCGCCTGATGGCGTGGGGGGAGAAGGAAATGAACGAGCTGTGTGGCCCGAAGAAAACGAGATTGATATTGCGCTCGATGAGTTGTCCTCAGTAAAATCAGCTCGTAACGCAAGTAATGTTCCTATTACCTTACCATTTACCCGGCAACGAGGAAAGTACAAGATAACGGTAGTCGGTCGTCCCGAACTAAGCACCGTACAAACACTAATGGTCGGAGTTCGTAATCCTATCTCGGATGATCGGGCTCCCCAATCGCTCTGCTTGTGGGCCAATGAACTCAGGGTAGGTGATTTTGATCGTACCAGCGGTTGGGCGGCTAATGCGCGAATTAATACCAAGTTGGCCGACTTTGCCAATGTTACCGCTTCCGTACGCCATTCTACTTTCGGATTTGGCGGTATTCAGTCGCGTATCTCAGAGCGAACCCGTGAAGAAGCTACCGAATACGATGTATCGGTCAACGCTAACCTTGATAAGTTTTTTCCTCAGCGGTTCGGATTACAAATTCCGGTATTTGCCAGCTACGAACGAGCCACTATTGTCCCCCAGTTCGATCCGAAAGACCCGGACATTCCGCTAGATGCAGCCCTCAACGCAAGGACGGATCCTCGGGAACGGGCCAATTATTTAGATATTGTCACCGACCAGAGTACTCGGCGTAGTCTAAACTTTACCAATGTTCGCAAGAATAAAGTGGGAGAAGATACCCGTAACCACTTTTTTGATGTTTCTAACTTCACTTTTTCGTATGCATACAGCGATCAGGTGCGCAGCAACTTCAGTACTGCTACCTATGAGCAACGACTGGTGCGGGGTGGGGTGGGCTACAATTACAGCTTTCCCGAGCTCAATATTCAACCTTTTGCCAATGTAGGATTTCTTCAGTCGCCTTGGTTTGCGCTTATTCGGGATTTTAACTTTTCACCGGTACCTAGTAGCTTAAGTTTTCGGGGCGATTTGCAACGTAATTTTGTAAAAACCCAGTACCGCGACGAGAACCTATTCAGATTGGACCCACTCTACGAGAAAGCTTTCACCTTTAATCGTATCTATGACCTACAGTGGAATTTAACTCAAAGCTTAGCCCTTGACTATAGTGCTCGTACATTTGCCATTATTGATGAACCCGATGGTGAACTAGATACGGAAGCCAAGCGCGATGTAGTCATTCAAAACCTGCGGGACTTTGGCCGGATGAAAAATTATACCCAAGCAATTACCGCCACCTACGCCGTGCCGCTCGATAAAATTCCAATTACAGACTGGGTGAGTGCCGATGCCCGCTACCAAGCCGGATACACCTGGCAAGCTGGTGCCTACGACCCTACTACTACTACCAATACGTTTGAAGATATTGGTAACAACATTCAGAACAATCGCGACCGCAGTGCCACTGGTAAGATTGATATGGTAGGGCTATACAACAAAATCAAATTTCTGAAGGATATTAACGACGGAGGAAGAGGCCGTCGCCCTCAGCCGCAACCACCCCGCAATCCTCAAGATACTACTGAACAAGAAAAGCCTAAACCTGATCTGAAGGCACTTAAGGGGTTGTCTCGTCTTATTATGGCTCTTCGTTCAATTAATGTGACCTACAGCTTGAACGAAGGCACTATGTTGCCAGGATTTATTCAAACTCCGTACTTGTTTGGTCTTGATGATGCTTTTGCTGCGCCCGGCGTTCCTTTTTTACTAGGTAGCCAAGATCCTAACATTCGCTTTGAAGCAGCCCGGCAAGGGTGGCTTAGTCCGTCTCAGCTACTGACTATGCCTTTTCAGCAATCGCAGGTAGAAAATATTAATGTGCGAGCCGATATTGAACCCTTCCGGGATTTTCGTATTCAGGTAGATTTCAGTAAAGCTGTTACTAATACGTACCAAGAAATTTTTCGAAGAGATTCGTTAGGTGGTTTCAGCTCTTTGCCGCCTGTCCGCTCCGGTAACTACAACCTCTCTTATCTGACGATACAAACCGCCTTTTCTCAAGATGACGATCAGAATATTTCAGAAATATTTAATCAGTTTGTCCGAAATAGGGAGGCTATTCAACGCCGCCTAACCGAAGAAAACCCTAATAAAGATGCGGCATACAACATTAATTCTCAGGATGTACTTATTCCGGCTTTTTTAGCGGCCTACTCCGATCAAGATGCTGAACAGGTTCGGCTTTCACCCTTTCCGCGAATTCCGCTACCCAACTGGCGGGTAGACTACGCTGGGCTACCTCGCTTGTTTTCAGGTTTGGGTGATGCTTTTGCACAGTTCACCATTAATCACGCTTATCAGTCGGCCTACAGCGTTAATAATTTTACAACTTCAGCTGAGTATGATCTGACCGAAGCTCCAGTAGAACTAAACACTCGAGTAGAAAACTACGACCCAACTCAACTAACTGAGGTGAAATCTATTCAAGACGAAAATGGGGAGGCGCTTAATGTGTTTGTACCACTGTACGTGGTTCAGCAAGTAACTATTTCTGAGCGATTTGCTCCCCTCATTGGGGTGAACATTCGTACCAAAGGTCGCCTGACTAGCCGTATTTCTTATGATCGGGAACGCAGCCTTTCGCTTAACCTTTCTAATGCCCAGGTAACTGAGCTTAAAAGTCAGGCCATCACCTTTACGTTTGGTTTTACTAAAGATAAATTTAAGTTGCCCTTTCGTGTGCAGGGGCGCACGGTTACCTTAGAAAACGATATTACATTTAATTTAGCTATGTCGTTTAAAGATACCAAAACTGTGCAGCGAAAAATTGATAACGACAACACAATCACTAATGGTAATGTCAATTTTCAGGCCCGCCCTACCTTAGACTACCGAGTGAATGAGCGACTGAATATTCAGTTGTATTTTAACCGTACTATTAACAATCCATTGGTTACTAGTTCTTTCCGCCGTACTACCACCGAATTTGGTACGCAAATACGCTTCAACCTCGCTCAATAAAAATAGGGCAACCTTTTTCTAAAATTCAGAAAAGAGCTACTTTTGGACAAACTCAGTCTATTGTTTTTTAATTTCGCCATACTATTTTTTACTACGTATACTATTTTAATCTTAAGTTAGCACATCTTAAATAATTAAGGTGTTGTTTATCATCGCATTTTCTAATTATCCATTTCCAATTATTACTACATTATCTTTATTAGCATATGAATATTCCCGATTCACTGAAGTACACTAAAGACCACGAATGGCTTCGAGTAGATGGCGACGAGGCCTACGTAGGTATTACCGATTTTGCCCAACAAGAGTTAGGCGATATTGTCTACGTAGAAATTGAGACAGAAGGTCAGGAGCTGGCGCATGGTGAAGTTTTTGGTACAGTAGAAGCGGTGAAAACAGTATCTGATCTCTTTATGCCCATTGCCGGCACTGTGTTAGAGATCAATTCTGAATTGGAAGGCTCACCAGAGTTAGTAAACGAAGATCCCTACGAAAAAGGCTGGATGATTAAGATTAAGCTTAGCGATGCAACGAGCTTAAGTGAATTATTAAGTCAAGAAGACTATCAAGAAGTTATTGGGCAGTAGTTAAGGAGTAGCTAGAATCAAGTCTATTATACTGCTATGTTCTGGCGCTTCAACTTTTATACATTACTCTGGATGCTACTCATCCTGGGGCTAATAATTCTGCCAGGGCAACACATGCCTCAGACGGGCACTACTTTGTTAAGTATTGATAAGATAGCCCATACTGGAATATTTGCCGTACTGGTTCTACTAATGACTATTGGCTTTACTAAGCAAAGTGCATATCGTAGGCTTCGCAACAAGGCGGCAATTTATGCGTTAATAATATCAATAGGGTATGCTTCTATCTTAGAAAGTACGCAGGTATTTTCTGAAGGTAGAACGATAGATATATACGATGCTATCGCAAACACTGTAGGTTGTGTAGCGGGGTATGGAGTGTTTTTGGCCATTTATCGGCGATAAGCAAGACCGTCTCAAGAAAATGCATCTTTTATATTGAGCGACTCAGAAATTTTTGTAAATTGTGCTTTTAATAGTACAGTGTAATAATTATACACAAATTGTATGGAACCAAAGAAAACACCGAAAGCAGATTTGAACCAACGAACAGGATTACACTTGGCTATTGGCCTCGTGGTTAGTCTTGCGCTAGTAACATTGGCCTTTGAATGGAAAGACTACGACGGCAACTCACTCGTTGATTTGGGGGAAGTAGATGATACTTTTGAAGATGTGATGGAGATTCCTCCTACCGAGCAACCACCACCGCCACCACCAAAAATTCAGCAGCCGGAAATTATTGAGGTTCCCGATGAAGAGGAGATTGAAGAGGAGATAGAAATTGACCTTGATGTAGAGATCACTGAAGATACTGAAATTGAGGAAATGGTCTTCGAAGAAGCTCCTGAAGAAGAAGCTACTGATGAAATCTTCATGGTGGTGGAAGATCAGCCGGAACCTAAAGGTGGTTTAGCTGCTTTCTACGACTATGTTGGTAAGAATATGAAATATCCTTCGCAGGCGCGTCGTATGGGTATTGAAGGAAAAGTATTCGTGCAGTTTGTAGTAAACACCGATGGATCACTTACCGATGTTCAGGCTATTAAAGGAATTGGAGCTGGCTGCGATGCCGAAGCGATCCGAGTAGTAAAAAGTCACCCCAAGTGGCAACCTGGCAAACAACGTGGTAAGCCAGTGCGAGTACGAATGGTAATACCTATTACCTTCAAACTTGGCTAATAAAAGTATTTAATTTAGATTTGTTAATATTTTGATTATTGGAAGCCGGTTACGCATTGCGTTTCCGGCTTTTTTTCTTACGTCCCACTGTGATTGAGTTGAAACAGCTGATAGTAGCTCAACTGGTAGTTACCGCTGCCCTTACTGGTCTAATCTGGATAGTACAACTAGTACACTATCCTGGATTTCGCTACGTTGATCACTCTCAATTCAGCAATTTTCAACAACATCATATGCGGAGCATTTCCTACGTAGTAGTACCGCTAATGCTTATTGAGATAGGCTTGGCACTCTGGTTACAAGTAGATTTCTGGAAAAGAGACGGAATGTATTTTATCTTAGCGGCTAATGTATTATTGGCCATAATTTGGATGGCTACTTTCTTTGTTTCTACCCCCATCCACAGTCAGTTGCTCACTCACGGATACAATGAAAAGCTGATTACTAAACTGGTAGATACTAACTGGATTCGTACCATTTTATGGTCGATACGGACAGGCTTACTGGTAATTATCATTCTCAAGATGTAGAAAAAGCTTTACAACAGCCAAGATATTCAACAATAAGACTGAATATTAACCGAAAAAATTAGCAAAACTAACAAGTAAGGTTATAAATAATTGAGTTTCCGTCCATAAATTCTTCAGAAGAACAACAAAATATTTAAATTTACGCTGCACATACTAAAAATTTGTTAATAAATTAGGACATTTATTGTGTCTATGATAAGAAAAGGTTTTAATTTTGCTAAATTAGAGTAGCACATAATTATATTGGACTAACTTAAATTACTGGCTGTGGAAACTCAATCTAATATTCAAAATACAGTACAGCAAATCAGATCAAATATTGATGAGATTGCTTCTCAAACTAAGAATCTAAAAAACGGAGAACGGTTTTCAAGAATTCAGCGTATAAATGATCTCCGACAAATTGCTTTTACCCTAGAAGACATCGATAAATCAGTAAATACTCTAATGGATGAGCAAAATAAAAGCAAATCTACCGGTGCTTAAACATATTAGGTTTTAAAATCTCTACTCTTTTCTTATATTCCGTAGGTAATACAACTTCTACTTAAACCTATGGATCAAGCAAACAAGCACTTCTCATCATCGCGTCGTAAGTTTATTGGAACATCCCTTTCTGCTTTAGCAGGAATTAGTATTGTACCCCGCCGGGTACTAGGTGGCAATGGTTATCTCTCACCTAGCGATCAAACAGCTATTGGCTATATTGGAACCGGAAAACAAGGACGAGGCACCCTTCTTCGTCAGTTTATAGAAATACCGGAAGTACAAATTGTTGCTGCTTGCGATGTGGATACCCAAAAGCTAAGCAATTTTCAACAGCAAGTCTCATCGTATTACAGTGAAAACAGAAATCAGGACAACCAAATAGATGGATACAGTGACTTAAGGGAACTATTGGCGCGCAAAGATATTGATGCGGTAATAATAGC
The DNA here is from genome assembly GCF_049647865.1 of Tunicatimonas sp. Classification (NCBI taxonomy): domain Bacteria; kingdom Pseudomonadati; phylum Bacteroidota; class Cytophagia; order Cytophagales; family Catalimonadaceae; genus Tunicatimonas; species Tunicatimonas sp. The sequence continues at coordinate 6,424 of NZ_JBARYM010000865.1, forward strand.
CACTCCTGATCATTGGCACGCTATCGCGTCTGTTCTCGCTTGCGAAGCGGGAAAAGATGTGTACTGCGAGAAGCCGCTTTCTCTGACTGTGAAAGAAGGTCGAGATATGGTAAAAGCCACTCGCAAAAATCAGCGAGTATTTCAGACCGGAAGTATGCAACGCTCCAGAGATGACTTTCACCGCGCTGCCGAACTGGTTATCAATGGTTATATTGGCGACATAGAAAAAATAGTAGTTAGTGTCGGTGGGCCACCCGATGCTTGCGAGCAACCCGCCGAGCCTAAACCTGAACATTTGGACTGGAACATGTGGCAGGGTCCCGCCCCTAGTCGGGAGTATAGCTCTTTCTTTGCACCACCCATAAGTTGGGATGGATGGCCTCGCTGGCGTTATTGTAAGCACTATGGTGGTGGATTGATGACTGATTGGGGTGCTCATATGTTTGATATTGCTCAGTGGGCAATGGGAATGGATGACAGTGGGCCAGTAGAAGTTATACCGCCCAATGGTCAGGATTATCAGGTACTTACGTACTTATATCCAGACGGTACACCGATGGTACGAGAAGACTTCGGAAAAGGAAATGCTATCCGATTTGAAGGTAGTGAAGGAGTGATTGAGGTAAGTCGGCAGTTTTTAAATGTTCCTGAGAACCTTAAGGATCAGAAAATTGGGGATAATGAAATACATCTATACAAAAGCCGTGACCACTACCGAGACTGGTTGAATGCTATTCGAGAAAGAAGTCGGCCTCTCTGTGACGTAGAGGTAGGACACCGAACGGCTACGGTCTGCAATATTGGCAACATCGCCTATGAACTCAATCGTCCATTGCGTTGGAATCCAAAGAAAGAAAAATTTAAAGGTGACCGAGAAGCCAACGAAATGCTATCGAGAGAAAAACGCGAATTTTGGGATCAAAAGGCATCTTAGTTCGCTCAATTTTTATGGTTACCCAACAATTTGTAAGAATAGATAGAGTTCCATAAACGCTATTATACACGAGCGGACGCTACGTAGAGTTACTATAAGAACAGAAGCAGTAGTTTGGTATTTCGGGGTGAGATATTCGTGATGAAGTGCTTTCAAACAAGCCGGGTTGGCGAGACCAGTTAATACTTACCTATTCCATAAGGTGAGTTAGATAATAATCCTAATTTTCAGCACTGGTAACCTAGCTAATAAATTAGAAAGAATTGCACCTCTTTCAAAACTGGTAGTTCTATCCAAAAACCCTTAAGTAATGTTGGAATAATAAGTTGTCGTTTTTGATCTGGTTAGTATGCATTGCCACGAGGCGAAAAAAGTAAGCAGGACCTAAGCCCTGAAGAGGCTTGTTAACCGGGCGGCGATCCGCGAAGTAGCAGCGCGAAAGAAATGGTCATAGAATGATAATATTATTGTTTTACCATTACCATTACTAAGTTACCAAAAGTGAAAGCTCCGAAATTATTGCTGTATATCTGTTTTATCCCAGTGATTGGCCTGTGGTCGTACTGCTGGGATTTTTTATGGCTCTTTAATCTTAATCCCAAAAGTCCGATAGTCTCTAGTACATCAATTAAGGAAGGTGAGCCACCCTTGTTCAAAAAAATTCTAATTCCCTCCGAATTTCTAACATCTAATGATATTCTTACTTTCGGAGGAGATATTCGGATGGGTGATTTAACCGGCGATGGGCAGGTTGACTTTATGGTGTATCGCTCCGAAGATAATGCCCACGATGGAGGTGGAATGAAACCCTGCTTTTGGGGAGCATTCACCCAAACTGGTGAAATATTATGGCAACAAGGCGAAGGCGGTGAACAGCCTTCTCGGCCAGGTCCGGTAGCTATCTTTGATATTGATCAGGATGGAAATTCTGAAGTAATAACTTTTGCTCATCAACCCAATATAGAAGCTCCCTCAGGAAGTATGCAGGATGTAGAAATATTGATCTTGGATGGACAGACCGGAGAAGTGAAACAACAAGCTAAACCTCAAATCTTTCAGCAAATTGAGGGAAAGGGAGCTAACTGGGTACATCAACGCATTCTTATCGCCAATATACGAGGACTGAGTGCTCCTCAGGATTTTGTCATCAAGTTAGGCACTTATGTGCTGGCCTTTAATAACCACTTAGAATTACTATGGTCGTATCAACACGAGTGGAGAGAATATAGCAAAGTACCGGCCTATGTTCCAGCAGTGGGTGATATCGATAATGATGGGAAAGATGAGGTTAATGGTGGTTACTATTTGTT
>NZ_JBARYM010000866.1:0-5372 GCF_049647865.1 Tunicatimonas sp.
ATATAAGAGCAGAAAGGTTTTATGGGAGCATCACTAATAATTTATAAGCTCGACTAAACCTTTGATCATTGGTATGATCTAAGCTTCGTAAACCAAAAAATTTTAAACAACATGAAAAAAATAGTAATTCTCAGTATAGTGTTTTCTTTAGTATTTGGAACAATGGCTTGGGCTCAGCCTGACGGCCGCCGTGGTGGTGAACGCCGAGGTGGAGATCCCACTGAACGTGCCGAACGGTTGACTACTTCTATGACCGAGTTATTAAATCTGGACGAAGATCAGCAAAACCAAGTAGGTGATTTAAATCTGGAGTACGCTATGAAGATGCGAGAGTCTTTTCAAGAAAGCCAAGGTGATCGAGAAGCCATGCGCGAAACAATGATTGCACTAAACCAAGAAAAAGAAGAAAAGCTAGCAACTATGCTTAACGAAGAGCAGATGCAGCTTTACCAAGAGAAGAAAGATGAATTTAGACAAAATGCCCGCGAAAGGCGCGGCAAACGCCGAGGTAAGAGAGACTCGGCTAGTGAATAAATTTATATATTTTCCTTCAAGAAGGGCGGTGAACGCATGGTTCGCCGCTTTTTTTGTTTACTGGCGGGATTCTTCAAACAGGTATGATTTTACTTACCGCATTGTAGGTAAGTCGTACTAAAGCAATAGCAAACAGGGCATCGAATACTTTGATAAAGGTGCGCTCTTCCATAAATCCTTGGAGGAAAGATCTATGTAAAGAGATTGGTATAAGGTTAAATGCGTTTGACGAATTCAGTGCCGAGTATAAAAAAACTCCGGCAACTACTAGCGCAATAATTAACGGTATAGGTTTCATCGGCTGTCAGAAAAATTTGCTTTTCTGACTAGTTACCCTTCATCCCGTACTGCTTTTACTTCGGCGAATGTAACTACCTCGCCTTCATTTCCCCAGCTGTTACGAACGAAATTTAGCACGTGAGCAATCTCTTCGTCAGAAAGGGGCTGCGGGGGCATCATGCCGTTGTAGGTCTCTCCGTTTACAACCATTTCACCTTCCGAACCGTGCATTACCTGCTGGATGGAGCGCGTTTTATCCGCCATTAAGTAGTCAGATTCCGCCAGCGGTGGGAAAGCACCTGGTATCCCTTCACCTTCGCTCATGTGGCAGGCTAAGCAGTAACCTTGATAAATTTCCTCGCCTAACTTAATACTTTCTTCCAAGTCAGGTTCAGTTTGCTGAGGGTTACTAATTTCTCTCAGATCTGAGCGAACAAAGAGGATAGATGAGATATAAAGAACGCTACTGATAACTAAATAGGGATAGGTCATGGTGATGAATATATTGATACGAAATCTTTAAAGATAATAAAGATTGACCTACTTTACTATGGTGCTATGAAGTAAGTATTTTCACGTAGATATTCTTTTATCAATTCTCAATTGTGATACAAAATCTATCTTGCTGCCACTTTAGGAGGATTATCTCGAATGTACTGGCGGTTATTTTCTGAATACCGTTTATTGAGGATAATATGATCTGAAACCTTGCCTACCAACCAAAATCTATTTTCTGTTTCCGGCATTCAAAAGATACCTGACCTTTGTATCAGCGTACCGTTTTACCGATGGTGTTCTGAGGCAATTCCATTGGATTATTGGGAATACCGGATTTTGTAGAGATGTAGCGGTTCGCTGGGGCGGCGGCATCGGTTACCCAACCAGTGTGTAATTAGTCGTGTTTCTATAAATTCGTAAATATCTCTTTTATCCGGTTAAAGTCTTCGGGAGTATCTACATCGTAAATACCTTCAGCGAAATCAACGGAAGTGACTTGAGACGCGAAACGAGACATAATATGTTTGGCCCCCACCTGCCCGTCTAGCGCAGTTAGTTCAAAAAAAAGTGATTTGTCGAATAATGCCGGAACGCCTACGGTGCCACGATAAGCAGAGGCGATAATCGTTTTATCGGTTTGCTGCTGAAGGGCAATTAACTGTCTTAATAAAGATGGACTGACAAAGGGCTGATCACATAACATAATAATTATGGCATTGCAATTAGAGGCACATATCAAAATATTCTGAATGCCGACTCTAATAGAAGAACCCATACCGGTACGCCAATTAGAATTGTGTGCTGTCATCACGTCCAGATGTGCTATGTCTTTTTCAACTAGCTTATGATGAGCACCTGTGACTACCACTACTTTTTCGCTAACTGACTGATCCGTTTGTACCGCTCGCCCAATCAGCGATTGTACTTGCAAGCGCATGAGTTGTTTAGGCTGGCTCATGCGGCTAGCTTCACCCGCGGCTAGTATGATAATTGGAATCATCCTTCCGTTCCAGATAATGCTCCTAGAACGATACCACCGATTAATGAGATAAGCGCAATTCCCAGAAAGTAAATAATATTAACCAATACCGCAATGCCAGCTGTTCTCCATTTCTTTTCAGGGAAAAACGATACAAGCGCCCATATCAAGTAGACAAACCATATGAGTTGGCTTATACTATCTGATAACGCAGGATAGTAATATAATCCGAGGGCAGTAAGTAGATATATTAGCGTATACTCAGCCGATATGAAAGCACTAAATGTTAAGTGTTCAGCATAATTGTACTTTCTTTTTCGGAAAAACCAATACGTTGCTAATGCTAGTAGCGGTACTAGTAGAAACATAACAAAGTTATAATACTGGTAAAGGTATGTCATAACTTCCTGTCGGGATTGTTGAACTTGTTGGTCGCTTGTTCTTAACATACCTTGATCGAGAGCGCGACCTACTAGATCTAATTTAATAATGACGAAACTAGCTATCGCTGTAGAAAAAACTAGAAAGCGAACTGGATTGGAATAACGTTGACGATCGCCAGCTAGGTAAGCGCGGATAGTCTTACCGGGTCTAATCAGTAGCTCTTTAAAAGTGAAAAAAAAACCTTTATCCCAGCTAAGGGTGCCCAGTATTTCTTGCCATAAATATTGAAGTGTGATACGGGGTGGTTTTTCGGTTGTGTTTTCTATAATACTCTTTTCCATAGCAATGCTAAATCTCATCCCATGCTGGGAAAATTTTCCAAAATCCAGAAAACTGCCTTTCTTGCCATTTATTGGCTGGACAAATTCAAAATTATCATAAAAATAGTGGTTTATGCAAACGACCTTAACTGAGCTTACACAAAAGAAAGACTTATTCTCGCTTCCTTCGGAAGTTACGTACCTCAACTGCTCTTACATGGCCCCCCTGTTAAAGTCAGTAGAGGAAGCCGGAATTATTGGATTACGGAAAAAGCAACTGCCAACGCAGTATAGCCATTATGAATTTTTTGAAGAAGTAGATCACGTAAGAAAGTTGTTCAGCCAATTAACTAATATTGATGATTATCAGCGAGTTGCAATCCTTCCGGCAGTATCTTACGGTATGGCAATCGTAGCAAAAAACCTGCGTATTCATTCAGGTAATAATATTGTTGTAGCGGGAGAACAATTCCCTAGTAATGTGTATTCCTGGCGTAAAAAAGTAGCGGAAGCAAATGCTGAACTGCGTACTATTGCGGCACCAGAAACATTTGAGAGCCGAGGTGAACAGTGGAATGAAAAGCTGCTGGAAGCTATTGATAATCAAACTTGTATGGTGGCTATTGCGCATACTCATTGGGCAGACGGTACGCGCTTCAATCTCAAAGCCTTACGGAAAAGAACTCGTGAGGTGGGTGCGCTACTAGTAGTAGATGGTACGCAGTCAGTAGGGTCTATGCCATTTGATGTGGCTGAGATTCAGCCTGATGCGCTGATTTGTGCGGGATACAAGTGCCTAATGGGTCCTTACGGCATCACGCTTGGCTATTTTAGCGAATACTTTGACCAGGGTAATCCTTTGGAAGAAGGGTGGGTAACCCGAAACCATAGTGAAGATTTTAGCAATTTGGTCAACTATCAAGATCAGTATCAAACGAAGGCAATACGCTACGATATGGGAGAGCGCAGTAACTTTATTCTCATTCCCATGATGGGAAAGGCCCTGGAAGTAGTATTGGAATGGCAGCCCGAGCAAATCCAGAAGTATTGTCGAAGTATCTCGATGACAGCAATAAAAAAACTATCTGCATTGGGATTCTGGGTAGAAAAAGAGTCTTACCGAGGACATCACCTTTTTGGCGTGCGCATACCGGAAAAACTATCGTTAGATAAACTGCAAAATACGCTTGAACAAGCTAAAATAGTGGTTTCGGTGCGAGGTAGGTCTATGCGGGTGTCGCCCCACGTATATAATGAGGAGCAGGATTTAAATCGTTTAGTAGCTTGTTTACAGAACTTACTATAAAAAAACCCCGAATGCAATTAAGCACCCGGGGCCAACTATCAACCTTAAACAAACGCTAAGAAAAAAATCCTTGCGCATATAACCTAATACAAATGCTGTGCCAATATCATCATACAATTTCTTAAAATAGTTATCTATTCATTTTTAATTAACTATTACCGAATGAAGTAGTTATGAGATTATAAAGCATATTATGGATAATTTTTTACCCTTATTTCCTCTTAAGTTAGTGGCTTTTCCGGGTGAGCAACTCAACTTACACATATTTGAAGAGCGTTATAAACAATTAGTTAATGAGTGTATAGAAGAGAATAAACGGTTTGGAATTCCGGCCTACATTAACAATCAAATTGAGTGCGGTACCGAAATGAGTGTAGAGCGAGTTGGAAAAACGTACTCTGATGGTCAGTTAGATATTGTGACAACGGCTCATCGGGTTTTTAAAGTAGTTAAATTCTATCGGGTAGCACCGTCTAAGCTGTATGCCGGAGGTGACATTATTTTTCTAGATAATATTTCTGATGCAGACTTTGCTAAACAGCAGCAAATGGTAGAGCTTACCCTAGAGCTGTTTGATGTGCTGAGTTTGTCTGATAATTTTACTTTGGGTGATCAGATTCCAGCCTTTGATATTGCTCATAAAATTGGCCTATCCAACCAGAAAAAATACGAATTACTGCAAATAGAACGAGAAAGTGATCGGCAGCAATTTGTGATTGATCATTTGGAAGAATCTATTCCGGTGATTCGAGATATGGAGAATGCTCGTGAGCGTATTCGTATGAACGGACACTTTCAAAAATTTGATCCGCTAGATTTTTAGGCAGAGCGCGCATACAATCTATCGCAGCACAGAAAAACGGATAATTTGATGTTCTTCTTTAGTAATAATTTCAGCGAGATATATTCCTGATGGCATACCTGAGATGTCCGTCTTCCAAGTAGTATTTGCATCTTTCGGATTTACTAAGTAAGTATTGTACACCAACCCTTGAGCATCCATAATATTTACTTGAGTAATATCAGTTGGCCTAGCCCCCCAGTTAATTGTTAGCCAATTAGAAGTAGGGTT
>NZ_JBARYM010000867.1:0-2069 GCF_049647865.1 Tunicatimonas sp.
ACCCAACTGGGTTCGGCGGTGCAAAGAATAACGCTATCACCCGGTTGCATATATCGATCTATAATATCTGAGAAATAGCTTTTTTGAGGCTGGTCAATATCAGAATTTAGCTGAATATCAATACCCCAAATCCAGAACCGGTGCGGAAGTTGAATGGCCCAATAGCTTCGCTTCTGATACGTTTGCCACTGACCAATATGACGCTCTTGACAAAACACTTTCAAAAAGTTCGTCAGCCCATCGTACCAATCATGATTGCCGGGAATGGCAAACAGAGCTGGAGATGGCTGCTGGTCATTACGGGGAAGAGCAGCTTGGTACGGGCCTTTCAGACGATTCTCGTATTCGTGCATTTCAGGAGTTGGGTACACCTGATCACCCCCCATAACTAAAATATTCCCACGTTGAGTTGTCTCCTGCTTGAACGTCAATTGATTTTGCGCCAGCAGCTTGGCTACAGAATACGTTGAATTGAATCCGTCGCCAACGTCGGCTACGTAGTCAAACCACAGTTCGTCAGTCTGACTTAAGTCAAACCGATCGGAACCGCTCAAAGCAGCTTGCACCTCGCGCCGATCGGAATAGTTACCGAATATATACGAGAGTAAGGCTTTAAGGCCGGTAAATACCAATTGTCTGACTTGGTACCAACCCACCATTTTTTGGGGCGTAAACTGCATAGTGAAATTTCTTATTTAAACAACGGGCGATATTTATAATGGTTGATCCTAATACACTTATCTAACTGGTTTGAGGTAGCTTTTTCAAAAATAATTACTATTAAAGCATTACTATCTAAACTTAATAATTTTGCAACCGTATTAGATAGTAATGCTATAATTTTTGAAATTATGAAAATCACCTGCCTAATCTTCTTATTATTTTTGATTAAACCATTCACGACCAACGCTACTGAGTTCAACGCTAGGTCGTTTGATCCGCTCACCACCGAGGACTCATTAGATTATATTAATGACAAGTTGTTCAATGGGGTTTGCTCAGTAGAATCCAATGCAGGGCATGCGTTCTGCTTAGATAAGATAGAATTTTCGTCAACGGATATGGCTAGTTCTGTACTGGCACTGAGAGAAGACCACAAGCAGCTAAATCAAGATAATTCTATTTTGAACGCAAAAATAAAGTTTCAAACACAACCAGATAAAACACCGCAGAAGTATAAGTACGTACAGCACCGGCACTACAATAGCGACTCAGTAGAAGGTGGGCTAAAATTTCCACTATATTGGTAGCGACCACCTGAAACTACCGCTAGTTAGTGATGTTTTTTGCATTATCAGATGAAGCTCCCATCACTCCCAATCGTTTGATTAATTTTTCTACGGTGAGCCCCTGCACGATAATGGAGAAGACCACCACAATATAGGTAACCGTTAGTAGGTACTCCCGACTCATATCCTCGGTAAGAGATAGAGCTAAGGCCACCGAAATTCCGCCTCGAAGTCCGCCCCAAGTCATAATCAAATCGGTACGATTGACGAAATCAAGTTTGTCTTGAAAGAAATAGATAGGAAGCTTTAAAACTGCATAGCGAGAGAGCAACACAATTAATATTGCGATTACTCCCGCTATGATGTACGCTGGCTCGTAGGAAATAATAAGTAGTTCCAGACCAATCAGCACAAAAAGTATAGCGTTTAAAAAGACATCTACCAGTTCCCAAAAACGATCGAGGTAGATTCGGGTAGTTTCCGACATGGCGGTTTCTCGGGTACTGTTACCAATAAATAAGCCGGCAACCACTACCGCCAGTGGTCCTGAGAAGTGTAGCTTACTAGCCAACAGGTACCCTCCCATTACAATAGCAAGCGTAATCATTACCTCAGTTTCATAATCGTCAATGGTGCTCGTTAGCTTTTGCGTGATATACCCTAGTGCCAGACCCAAGGCAATGCCCCCTAATACTTCTTCCGCGAAAAGTAGTCCGATTTCACCAGCGCCTACGTTCTCAATTCCTCGCTCAGCAATACTGAATAGCGTAAGAAAAATCACCACTCCTACCCCATCATTAAATAGTGACTCACCGACAAATTTCACTTCCAATTGCTTGG
>NZ_JBARYM010000868.1:0-3040 GCF_049647865.1 Tunicatimonas sp.
AGCGTAGTCTAAGCCCTTACCATCGCCGTAGCCCGCCCGGTGAGCTGAGGCAAAGGTGTACACGCAGCGAGGTTGGGCAATTAGCGATTTTTCATCCGTGCCCGAATCATTTCCATCTTCGTCAAAATGGGTAATGAATCCACCGTATTGCTCATCTAAACATCGGTCAAGCCAAAAAGGAAGTAATTCTTCAGTTAGATGCTGCTCACACTCTTGGCGATAATGGGCTATACTTTCTTGATTCATAGGGTGATAGTTAGAATGAGAAATTATCAAAAAAATCTGAAATAATCGTACCTTAATACTAATATAAACAACTACCTGATGAAACGGTCTATTACTTTCTTCTTATTATTTGTACTAAGCGGAGCCTTAACTACAGCAACTGCTCAGCAAAATAAACGCTCTAAAGCTACTTTAATTGAAGTTGCTCAGCAGTTCTATCAGACGTTAAACCACAATCAGCCCCAATTGATATATGACTTTGAAGACAGTGAACGCTATAACTGGCACTTTATTCCACGAGATCGGAACGGGCTACCACTGAAAGCAATGGGAGAAGACCAGCAACAGGCAGCGATGCATTTACTCCGCGCCTCGTTAAGTCAAGCGGGCTATCAAAAAGCTAAAGATGTAATGGAGTTGGAAAACATGCTTAGAATGGTAGAAAACCGTCCGGCCAATGATACGTACCGCGATCCCAATAACTATTATTTCACTGTTTTCGGTAATCTGCAACCGGGAGAGGCTTGGGGTTGGCGACTGGAAGGACACCACCTTTCCCTCAATTTCTCTTCCCTTTCAAATGAAATTGTCTCGGCCACTCCTACATTTTTTGGTTCGAATCCAGCTAATGTCCCCCGCGGACCTAAAAAAGGCTGGCGAGTACTTCAGCCAGAAGAAGATGTTGCCAGTGCTCTGGTAAAGTCGCTGAATCAAGACCAGCTTAAAGTCGCTTTAATTGCCGAAGAAGCCTACCCTGATATTATTACCGGTACTGAGATTCAGGCGCAGATTGGCAATTCGGAAGGTTTAGCGTACGCCCAAATGAGTTCTGAACAACAAGATCAACTAATGCAACTACTCAAAGTGTACTACAGCGTACATCGGGCAGAGGTAGCTGAGAAAGCCCTGCAAGATATTCAGAAAGCTGGACTAGAAAATATCTATTTTGCCTGGGCTGGTGGATTGGAAAAAGGTGATCCACATTATTATCGTCTGCAAGGGTCAACCTTCGTCATTGAATACGATAACACTCAAAACAACGCTAATCACATCCATACTGTCATCCGGGATTTGAAAAACGACTGGGGAAAAGATGCACTCAAAACTCATTACGAAGAAGCTCATAAATAAATATTTTTGTATAATTTATATTAAATTCTTCTTTTAATTTAACTATTAATTATTTTAGTTTTATTATATTAGTTGGTAATTTTGTCTTTTAGAATAAGATTACTGATTTTATGAATAAGTTATTATCTACCCTCGCACTTAGTTTTATTATACTATTTCTAGGTTGCCAAGAAGACGAAGAACCCATTACCCCACCCGTAACTTCAGCTATTGATCTACAGGGCTATGTACAGAAGGGGCCCTTTATCAACGGTACCGCTATCACTCTGTCTGAGTTGGACGGCAACCTGGTGGCGACGGGTAAAAACTTCACCACTCAAATTGCCGATAACCGGGGGGCGTTTAGTCTGAAAGATATTGAGTTGGAATCAGAATTTGTACAATTGCAGGCCGAAGGTTTCTACTTTGATGAAGTAAAAGGTGAAAAGTCAGCGGCTCAGCTTACGCTGTTTGCTCTGGCAGATGTATCAGATGTCAACAGCGTAAACGTAAACCTAATCTCGCATTTGGAGCGTAACCGGGTCATCTACCTGATGCAGGAAGAAGAACTATATTTTACAACGGCTAAAGCGCAGGCTCAACAGGAAATTTTAACGGCTTTTGGTATTGCTCAAGATAGCATCGGCTACTCTGAACAACTGGATATTTCGCAGGAAGGAGATCAAAACGCAATCTTACTGGCGGTCTCAGCCATTTTGCAAGGTAATGGCAGTGTCGCCGAACTCTCGGAACTCTCGGCCAACTTCATAACTGACTTGCGGGAAGATGGTACACTCAATAGCGATGTCATTCAAACCAAGCTGAAAGAGCAGGCGAAAGCACTGGATTTACCTCAGATCCGGCAGAACCTGGAAGATCGCTACGCGGAAATGGGCATTGAAGCCACAATTCCTAACTTCGAGCAATACATTGACAGCGACGGCGATGGCATTCTAAACAAAGATGAGGACGATACGCCCGAAGATTTTTCTTTTGAAACTCAGGTAGATGTGGCCGTCAATGATACGATTACCTCAAATGCAATTACCATTGCTGGGTTAAAAGAAGGTGGGATAGCAGTCACTACGATATCTAATGGGTGGTTAATAGTGAATGGTAATATTTTAGCTGATACTGCGATCGAGATAAAAAATGGTGATAAGCTACAAATAGGCTTAGTTTCTAGTAGTCAGTTTGCTGATACGACTATGGCTACTGTAACTATTGGCTCACTATCTCGAAACTTTAGTACGGTCACTGATGATTATCTTCCCAATGTCTTTAGTTTTTCACCGTTGGTAGATGTTGCTGTAGATTCATTGTACACTTCTGATACCATAACGATTAGCGGATTACCTTATCCAATTGAGGCGACAACCAATAGTGGCATTATTATAAAAAATGGTAATCCAGCCTTAACCGGCTCGGTAAAAGTTAGCGATGGAGACCAAATAGCATTAAAATTACCATCTAGCTCAGAATATTCTAACCCCACCTCAGCTACATTAGATATAAATGGGGTTAGAGCTAATTTTGAAATTACCACTGACGACTATACCCCCGATAATTTTAGCTTTACTGTAGTTGAGAGAGCTTCTTTTGACTCATTGTATACTTCTGAAACTATCATATTAAATGGGATACCGCACCCCACTCCCATTTCATTGGATAATGCTCCCATACACCGCAGTGAAGCTTTTCAAGC
>NZ_JBARYM010000869.1:0-13385 GCF_049647865.1 Tunicatimonas sp.
AGCAGTTCCATCACCTCTTCAGCCAAGGCTTCATTATTCGCCTCGCGGGAGTTCAACCCAATGGTACAGTAGTGCTTAATACCGAACTGACTGGCCCGAAAGCGTTCCCAGCCAATCAGGCTGCTAAAGTAATCCTGGAAGCTACCTACTTGGGTACGAGGTTGACCCAGCCAGAAAGCCGGTTCAATAATGGCCACGATGCCCGCCTGCTGCATGGCTTCGTAATCGTCGGTAGTACGAGAAGTAACGTGAATATGGGGGTCAATATACATCATGGTTCAATGGTTCAATGGCTAATGTTAATTGTGGTTGTCAATTGTTCTAATCCTTGGTCATTAGTTCTAATTAGTAAGTATGATTGAAGGATATTTTTCATATCCCTCATTTCATTTTTCACATCTCGTTGCACATTGTTCCGACGGTTTTCCAATTAAGTTCCTCATCGGGTAGTGAGTAATCGTTTAACTGTTTATATAAAGTATCGTTTTCGCTCTCTTTAACAGCTAAGTTAGCGGCCTGCTTTTCTAAGGCACTGCCTTGCTCGAGCAAATGTTGAATATCGAGAAGATGGTCTTCGGTTAAGTAGGGAGCCGTGCATCTCCATAGCTCGGGAGTTACCGAACGGTTGGCTGCCCAGCGCTCGTGGGCAAAGTCAATCAGCATCCGAGCTTGATCGGGGTTGCGACGCTCATCCAGTTGCTGAATTAGGTACAGGGGGCGGCCCATAAAGATGGCTTTCAGTACCATCTGGTTCCAGCCTTCATTGGGTAGGTATTCGGCCGGGTACGGATTGCGTAGTGCTACCGCGTCAAACACGTCCGTAATATTTGTCCGAATGCCTTCCGATGCTCGGTACTCCATCTGATCGGAATACTGATACAGCGGCAGAGCGGCGTATAGTGTCACCTGCTCATCGACGTCAGCAGTAGCGAACAAACGATCTAGTACGGCTCGGTACTCCTCAAATGAGTCAGCAGATAATTGTAGCAGCCAATAGGTGCGAGCAGTTTGCCGTACATTCCATTGGCTCAAATCCCATCCGCTACGAATTTGCTCGGCTTGCTGTACGGTTTTATCATTTAGCGTTAGATTAGTTTTACTAAAATGCCGAGCAATGGTGCTGAACGTGAGATAAAAGCTGCGGCTGCTAGGTTGATCCTGGTATTTTTTGGTTTGCTGCTCAAGCCATGCTACCGCTTCGTCCGGCGATTGCTGGCTAATCAGTCTGTGAAGGAATCTTTGAGCAGCGTTATCCATAAAATCAGCTTTGAAACAACTAAAGTAATAGATTTGAAAGGATAGAAAAATTATTAGCTTCATACCGACTTCGGAAGTTTTGACAACAAATTCTCGTGTTGCACTATATTTCCTAAGCTTTCAAAGCCTCCACAATACGGGTATCAGTAAAGTTCGCTCGTATTTTTACCCCAAAAGTATTCGTATTTCTTCAGTAAAATAAGAAATTTGCCGCCAGCATGGCCAATCACCTACTCTCACTATTACTATTTACTCCTCTAGCAGTAGCCGTCGTTCTGCTGATTATTCCTTCCTCCCAACGATTGATCCACCGGATCGGTATAATCGTTGCTACCGGATTACAACTTACTATTGCAATCGCAATTTACTTCCAATTTGCCCCTAATAAATCTACTAGCCTAACCAACAATGCTTATTATAATCTACAATTGATAGAACGGTTTGATTGGATTAGCCTGAACTTAGGTAATTTGGGACACTTATCTATTGACTACTTTGTAGCGGTAGACGGTGTCAGCTTACCTTTAGTCATATTGGCTGCGCTAATTCTGCTGATTGCCGCTATTTCCTCCTGGACGATTAAGCAACATGTGAAAGGGTACGCTCTATTGTTTCTTTTGCTGAGCTCATCGGTAGTAGGCTGCTTTATTGCGTTAGATTTTTTTCTATTTTATCTCTTTTTTGAGTTTATGCTCCTACCCATGTATTTTCTGATTGGTATTTGGGGTGGTGAGCGACGTGAGTATGCTTCAATCAAATTTTTTCTGTATACCCTGACGGGTTCCATTTTTATTCTTATCGCAATGATTGGGCTGTACCTTAGTGTAATTGATCCGGTAGCTACCGGAGAAATGAGTGGGTTAATCGGTAATCATCCATCGGCAGTAGAAATCGACTACGTACAGGATCAATTACGAGACGGAAAGATTGCCGGGCAAGATTTGGTCCGAACGTTTGATATGGTCGCGATGACCGATACTCGAAATTATTTACCCAATAGCACTTTGGCGGTGGAAGGTGCTCAATGGGGTAACTTTCCCCTCCGTTGGTTGGCCTTCTGGGCATTGTTGTTGGGCTTTGTCATTAAACTTCCTTCGGTGCCGTTGCATACCTGGCTACCCGATGCGCACGTAGAAGCACCCACTGCTATTTCGGTAGTACTGGCTGGACTGCTGCTAAAAATTGGGGGCTACGGTATCTTCCGAACCGCCTACAGCATGTTTCCCGAAGCAGCCTTGCAGTTTGCCTGGTGGATTGGGTTTTTGGGAGTCATTTCCATTTTGTTCGCAGCGTTCAACGCGCTAGCCATGCGTGATCTGAAAAAGATGATTGCTTACTCTTCGGTATCGCACATGGGTTTTGTACTGCTCGGCTTTGCTTCACTTACTTCAGAAGGAGTTAGTGGAGGTTTGTACCAGATGTTCAGCCACGGGTTAATTTCTCCACTTTTGTTCTTACTCGCCGGTGTACTCTACGATCGTACGCACAACCGAATGATTGCTCACTACGGCGGGCTCACTCAAAAGATGCCCTATTTCACTGTACTGGTGATTGTCGGTTTCTTTGCTTCCCTTGGGCTACCCGGATTCTCCGGCTTCATTGCTGAAGTACTAACGTTACTGGGAGCATTTAATTCGGCTACGGTAAATAAATTACTGCCCCGCTGGATGGCAGTCTTTGCCGCACTCGGATTGATTTTGAGCGCTGGATACTATTTGTGGACACTACAACGCATGTTCTTCGGAAAATACTACGTGCGAGAAGAAAGCTGGAACGAAAAGCTGGTTGACCTTAGCTGGCGCGAATATGTAATGCTAGTTCCGCTAGCGGTAGCTACCTTAGTGTTTGGAATTGCGCCCAGTTTGTTTCTGGATGTGGTCGGTGAATCGGTCCGACACTGGACAGAATATATGAATGGGCAAGGAGTACTATATTTGGAACAAATGATGAATCGGTAAGTGAGAAGAAATATGAAATATAAAAAGTAGCAGACAAGATCAATGACTGTCGACCGTGGACTATTGACTGTGGATCAACATTCCGACCATAACATGTTAACTCCAAACAGTTGATTAGGGCGACAATGCCCTTAACACACTATGGAAATCACCTCTACCTTACCAAACGACTTACGAGACATACTACGTAGTGCTACCTGGCTGTGGCCGGAGGTAGTTTGGGTAGTAGCTATTGTCCTTATTCTACTCACTGACTTGATTTTCCGAAAAAAAACGGGTCTGTTATTCGTTACGCTATTAGTTATTGCCATAATAGCAAATGGTTTTTTCCTGGTGCAGCAGTGGAACCTACTAACCGTAGACGAAACACTACCCCGATTTTTGAATACACTACAAATAGACCGACTAGCTATCTATCTAAAGGGTCTATTTGGACTAGCTTTGTTCTTCGTAGGACTTATGAGTTTGCGGGTACGGAGCGGGTCAAAACAGGTGGGGTTTGAACGACTGGATCAAATTGGTGAGTATTATATCATGCTGCTCGGGATTGTTTTGGGAGCTTCGCTGATGGTTAGTACTACGCACCTGCTAACAATTTACTTAGCTATCGAGCTGGTTTCGCTAAGCTCCTACATACTGGCTAACTTCAATTTTGACCGTAAGAGTGCCGAAGCCAGTCTGAAGTACGTATTATACGGCAGTGCTGCTTCCGGGCTAATGCTCTATGGAATGTCACTACTGTATGGTCTCACCGGAACCCTACTACTAACCGAACCTACCTTTCTTCAAGGATTAAACGATGCCCCGCTACTACTTAGTAGTTTGGCTATCGGGTTTACCTTGGTTGGTTTTCTGTTCAAGATATCAGCTGTGCCTTTTCATATTTGGGCTCCGGATATCTACGAGGGCGTACCTACACCCGTCGCGGCTTTCTTCTCCGTAGTACCTAAAATAGCCGGCGTTGGTCTACTACTCCGAGTAACTCCTCTTTTGTTTGCGGCGGCGGCTGACTTTCCGGGCGAATGGGTACTAGGCATACTAGCAATGGTTACCATGATTGCCGGCAACGTAGCGGCACTGCATCAAACCAATGCCCAACGTATGTTAGCCTATTCTTCCATTGCTCACTCCGGTTTCTTGCTGGTGGGGATTTTAGTAGCTAGCCAGTGGGGTACATACAGCGTACTATTTTACGCGACGGTTTATCTATTCATGAATTTAGCTGCATTTTGGTTGATTCAGTTATTTGAGGCACATACCGGAAGTAAGCATATTCCCGACTACCGGGGGTTAGGCTTGCGCTTTCCGGCGTTAGGAATTGCTATGCTAATTGTAATGGTTGCTTTAACCGGACTGCCTCCCACTGCCGGATTTACTGCCAAACTTTTTATTTTTTCTTCGCTTTGGGATTATTATCAACAAACACAAGAACCCCAATTACTCTATGTTTTTATAGTAGGGTTGTTTAATACGGTAATCGCCCTGTTCTATTATTTGAAAATCCCGTACTATTTGTTCTTCAAAAACACTGCTGATAGTACTGAATCAACCACTTTGACTTCGCCCAAACATTTCTCGCAATTTTTAGGAAAATTTGGGACAATTTTACTAATCATTCCGTTACTGATATTGTTTTTCAAATCAGATTGGTTGATGGCTATCATTAGTCAGATAATCAGCGTACTTTAGTATTAGCAAGCGTCCATCTTGTTTAATAACATTTAGTCCATATCTATGAGCGAGTCTATTAAGCACGAGTGCGGAATTGCAATGATCCGCCTTCGCAAGCCTCTACAGTATTATATTGATAAGTATGGCACCCCGCTTTACGCGGTGAATAAGCTGTATTTGCTAATGGAAAAGCAGCACAATCGAGGACAAGATGGCGTAGGAGTGGCTAATATTAAGATTAATACCTCGGCGGGCTCGCGCTATATTAGCCGTTACCGTTCCGTATCGGATCGGCCGATTGCCGATGTATTCAAAAAGATTAATAAGAAGTATAAAAAAGTGCGCCAAGCTTGGGGCACCGAACGTCTGCTGGATGCTGACTGGCTTCAGGAAAATGTTGCCTTTACCGGCGAAGTTTGGCTCGGCCACTTACGCTACGGCACACACGGAAAAAACTCCATTGAGTATTGCCACCCTATGCTCAGGCAAAACAACTGGCGCAGTCGAAACCTGGTGATGGCGGGTAACTTCAACATGACCAATGTAGATGAGCTGTTTGATATTTTGGTCAGTTTAGGGCAGCACCCCAAAGAAAAGGCGGATACCATTACGGTCATGGAGAAGATTGGTCACTTTCTGGATCAGGAAAACCAGGACTTGTTCGATCAGTTCAAATTTACCCACACCAACCAGCAGATCACTGAAATTATTGAGGATAACCTGAATTTACAGCGGGTACTGCAACGCTCCTGCAAAGATTTTGACGGAGGCTATACCATGGCTGGTATAACTGGTAGCGGTTCTTCCTTCGTAGCTCGTGATCCCGCCGGAATTCGCCCTGCTTACTACTACGCTGATGATGAAGTAGTGGTGATAGCGTCCGAGAAACCTCCGATTAAAACGGCGTTCAATGTACCTTACGATGAAATTAGAGAAATCCAGCCGGGTAATGCGTTAATTATTGACAAAGCCGGCAACTACGACGAAAAGCAATTTATTGATAAGCTGGAAAAACGCTCGTGTAGCTTTGAGCGAATCTACTTCTCCCGGGCTTCCGACCCAGATATCTACAGCGAACGTAAGGACTTGGGCAAACTATTGATTCCGCAAATTCTAGAATCTATTGATTACGATCTGCAAAATTCCGTTTTCTCCTACATTCCTAATAGTGCCGAGACTGCCTTTTTAGGTATGCTAGAGGGGCTGGAAGATCATCTGAGCAACGAACGTATTCAGGCGATTAGCGAACGATCTAAAGGTGGTGAAGTAGATGAGAAATACCTCAATAAGCTGCTTTCGTTCCGACCGCGAGTAGAAAAGTTAGTGGTGAAGGATGCGAAGCTACGTACATTTATTACGGGTGATGACCAACGGAACGACCTAGTGGCCCACGTGTACGATACTACCTACGAAGTAATCCGCAAAGGTATTGACAATATTGTGGTGATTGATGATTCTATTGTGCGAGGCACTACGCTAGAGAAAAGCATCCTACGAATGCTCAACCGACTTAATCCTAAGAAGATTGTAATCGTTTCATCGGCCCCCCAAATTCGCTTCCCCGATTGCTACGGTATTGATATGTCGAAGATGAATGAGTTTGTAGCGTTCCGGGCCGTACTTCAGCTACTTAAGAATAGCGGACTAGATAACTTGATTGACAAAGTTTACGAAATGTGCGTGGCCGAAGGCTTGCAGAAAGGGGCACCTAATTTTGTAAAGAAGCTGTACGAGCCTTTCTCCTATAAGCAGGTCTCCGACATGATTGCCGAGATCACTCGCCCCGATGATCTTACCTGTGATTATGAGGTAGTGTATCAAACGGTCAAAAATCTGCATAAAGCCTGCCCTGACCACCGAGGCAACTGGTACTTTACTGGAGACTATCCTACTTTAGGTGGCAACTTAGTGGTGAACAAATCATTTATCAACTTTATGGAAGGTAAAACGGTGCGGGCGTATTAGAGTTTATACAGTTGCTATAATATCTATTTATCTACCAAAACGTTATTTAATAAAAACACATGAGTCAAGTAGCTGATATTAAGGCCGAACTACAAGAACTTATTGCTGAGGAAAGTGACGTAGATATTCTGCGTGCAATCAAAACTATACTAAAAAAAAAGCAGCCTAATACAGTTTAGCAGGAAAAAATTACCCACCGGACAAAAAACGCGGAGAAAGATATTGAAGAAGGTCGCTTATACAATTACGCCCAAGTAGTAGAGCGAACTATTTCTAAATTGCAGTAATGCAGGTGGTCTATACTGAACAAGCTTTACAGAGTCTAGAAGATATTATTGATTACTTGCTAGAGCATGAAGTTCCTTACAATAAGATTGTAGTAACCCGTGACCGTATCTTAGCCAGAGCAGAGTCCTTATTTCTCAATCAACTCTTCAATTTCCTTCTCGAGCTTAAGTAACTCCCGGGTTACAATTGCCCAAATAATCTCATCTGAAATATTATCATAATCATAAATTATTCGGTTTCTAGTGCTGATAATCTGCTTCGCGTTCTCAATAGGAAAACTATCTTCTGCATCTAAGATTCGCCTCACTGCCTCGCCAATGATTTCCAGATTTCGCTCAACCGCTTTTTTAAGTCTTCAAATCTTGCTGATATTCAAGGAAGTTTCTTCTCTCGGGAAGAAAACTATAAATCTCTTCTATTGACCTTTTAATATCCAGCAACCAGGCTTTCACTTTAATATCCATAAATAGGAACTTTAGTATTGTCTAGTTCTTGCCGGAAAAGTTCGTTTTTAATTCCTCTTTCCTCTATTAAGTCGATCTTCCTGTTAAGTAGTTGCTCTAAATCATCTTTGAGAGCAAAATAAAAATCAGCCTATTTATAAGGATCAGTCTCGTTAAAATCAACGACTAAATCAATATCTGAATGCTCACTAAAATCGGATCGGGTAACTGAACCAAAGGCATAAAGCGATTTTACTCTACTAGCCTTGCAAAGCCTGATAAGCGCGTTAATTAGTTGTTTATTTAGAAACATAAAGGAAGAGAATATTTTTAATCTGACGCTATTTCTAAGTAATCAAATTACCATCTTCGTCCCACTCAGCCATTACGTCGCGAGTTTCCTGGTCGATGCACTTGGCGAGCCACTCTTCGTCGTAAGCCATTCCGTGCTCCTTTAGCACATCGTCGGGTACGCCATCCCACACATTGGGGCGATTACCTTTATAGCCTAATTCCTCAATACCCATTTTGGATGTGTAGTAACCTGTCAGGGTTAGGTTCCGCATTCGGTTAAAGAATGCTACGCCTTGGGCCACTTCGGGAGTAGCTTTATCGGGATAGGCAATTTCATCTAATAGTTCGGTTTGCTGCGCTGAGGTACACTCATCAAAGGTATGGTCAAACTTATGAATTGCCCGGTGATTAAGCCACATTAACCCACCGCGTAATGGAAGTTGATGCTCGGTAATATCTTTGGCAATAAAAGCAATGAACTCGGGCACTCCGGCATCGGTCGCGGAACCAAATTTGTCGGTAGCCGGCAAAATCAGATTGCAGAGAGTGGCAATGGTGCCTACTTCTGCCTCGGTAAAGAACTCAGCTTCGTGTAACACCTGGTCGCGAAGCTTCTCTTCTTCAGTGCGCCCGTAGGCATCAGACTTTACGGGAGTTGCTACCTGTTCAGCAGTTTCTTCTTCGGGTGTACAACCAAATATTAGTCCACCGGCTAAAGAACTGGCCAGCATGGTTTTCATGGATTCTCTTCTGTCCATCACGTAATGTTTTGTTTTTTGAATTGATCAATAATATAGTCGGATGTTTTCCAGGAAAGTGCCAGAATTGTCCAGGTTGGGTTTTTATCGGCCTGTGACACAAACGGTCCGCCGTCTACAACAAACACGTTATCTACTTCATGCAGCCGATTATTCTTATTGGTTACCGATGTTTTGGCATTGTCACCCATACGGGTTGTACCTACTTCGTGAATAATTCGACCGGGAGCGGCTAGGCCATAATCTTGGTCTTTCCCCGGAGCATCTCCTAACGCAGTGGCTCCCATCTCATGAAAGACCTCCTCAAAGGTTTCGTGCATGTGCTTGGCTTGTAATCGCTCGTAATCAGTCCACTTGTAGTGAAACCGTAGTACCGGAATTCCCCACTCATCTACTACATTAGGATCGATTTCGCAGTAATTATTCTTCTGAGCCACACTCTCGCCCCGACCAGAAACGCCCATAATCGATCCGTAGAACCGTTTTACATCGTCACGCAGCTTATTACCGTAACCGCCGGTCTGCTTTCCAACTAACTCGTTCATTTCAGTAATACCAAAACCAGTACCGTAGGAAGGCATTCCCATCCCACCCCACACTTCAATATGGTAGCCTCGGGGGAAATCTAGTTGCTTATTATCCAGCCACCAGGGGCTGTAAACGTGAAGCCCCCCCACCCCATCTTCGTTGTAGGATACCTTACGATCCATTAGCTCGGGAACGAATGCCGCTCGGCTGCTTCCGGTAGAGTCATGCAAGTATTTACCAACAATGCCGGAGCCATTGCCTAATCCATTCGGGTGCTGACTACTTTTGGAGTTCAGTAAGATTCGGGCCGAACTACAAGCTGAAGCCGCTAAAACCACCGTTTTCCCCTTGAGCTGATACTCTTGCCGATCCTCTTTATTTACGTAAGAAACTCCCGTAGCCTTTCCCTCGTCATTAGTCGTTACTTCTCGCACTATAGAGTTGACGAATAAATCAACCTGACCGGTTTTCTGAGCGGGAAAAACTAGCGCAGAGCTAGAGGAGAAGTCTGCTTTAGCCGAGCACGATCGGGAACACTGACTACAGTAAAAGCAAATACCCCGGTCTTTATTTACCCGCTTAGTTAGAATGGATAATCGGGAAGGAATGACAGTAACTCCGGCTTTACGAGCGGCCTTAATATAGTATAGTTCGTGTAAGCGGGGTTTGGGAACGGGTAAAAAGAAACCATCCGGTTCGTTATCCAGATTTTCCTTACTACCAAATACTCCAATCAGCTTATCTACTTTATCGTAGTAGGGTTTTACTTCATCGTAGCTAATGGGCCAGTTATCACCTAAGCCGTCAATATCCTTTCGTTTGAAATCTTTAGGGCCAAACCGTAGCGAGATACGCCCCCAGTGGTTAGTTCGCCCCCCCAACATATGAGACCGGAACCAGTCAAATTCGGTTCCTTCGGCGCGGGTGTAGGGTTCGCCGTCAATTTCCCAGCCGCCGTAAGCCGCATCAAAATCACCGAAGGCACGGGTAGTACTAGCCCCCCGGCGAGGTGATTCGTAGGGCCATTTGAGTTGGGTCATTTGAGCCGGGTCGGTTGGGTCGAAGAACGGACCCGCCTCCACAATGGCTACCGACAGCCCTGATTCAGCCAACACTTTAGCAGACATGCCGCCCCCCGCCCCTGAACCTACGATAATGACATCGTACTCTTTAGAAGATTCAATAATATGCATAAATAGTGCTTGTAGTATAGTAGAAAATATGAATGTTTAATTTCTAACAAAAATGGGATAAACCAAATTCTCTACGGTTTTTACTTTGTAGAACTACTGCTCTATCATAATTTTTATAACTTCGCAGACCATAGTATTTATCACTACAAGAGAAACACATGAAAACTGCTGAGATTATTACTGGAAAAGGCACAATGAAGGTAGAATTCTACGAAAAAGATGCCCCGAATACTGTAGACAATTTTACTAAACTATCAAAAGAAGGCTTTTACGACGGGCTTACTTTCCACCGAGTGATCCCTAATTTTGTTATTCAGGGAGGCTGCCCCAATGGTACTGGCGCGGGTGGACCGGGTTATACTATTGACTGTGAATTAGACGGTGAAAACCAGTACCACGACCGGGGAGTTTTATCAATGGCGCATGCCGGACGAAATACGGGAGGCAGTCAGTTTTTTATCTGCCACAGTCGAGATAATACGGCTCATCTGGATCGCAACCATACGGTATTTGGTAAAGTAGTAGAGGGTATTGAGATAGTAGATGACATTAAAGAGGGCGATACAATTGAGAAGATTGTAGTGAACGAGGACTAACATTGTTCCATTGTATTAAATTCTCAACTCAAGACCTTAAACACATAAAACATTAACACACTTTTCTGATAATTTCTTACCATCTAAGATTTACTGCTTTTCCATCGGGTTTCATAGATTTTCTAGCTACATCTTTGCTTAGTACTTTTCAAATAATTTATATTAAGCAAGCCTATGATCTGCTTTCAAAATCAATATGTGACCGTTGAAATTAACTCAGAATTGCAAGCATTAGTACAGACCTGGCGTGGATTTGCTAAGGGCGATGAGTACCGACAAGCCTGGGAAGAATCATTAAAAATTGCCGAGAAACATAAACTCACGCATTGGCTAATTGATCAAGCCAAATTAAAGGGAGTGAATTATGAAGATTGGCAATGGGTAAACGAAGAATGGAAACCTCGTTTTGAGCAAGAGATCAGCGAAAGCTCAACCGCCATTGTGCTGGCTAATAATATTTTTGATGAGATGGCCGGTCGTATTGTATCTCGTAAAGCTAACGGAAAAACACATAAATCAGCTACCGGCTACTTTGCTGATAAAAAGCAGGCCCAAGCATGGTTGGCATCTACAGCTAAAGTAGCAAAACAGTAATCAGAAATATTGCTGGTTATTTATCAGCTTTGTTCCGTTCCTGAGAAAGCCAGTCAGCGGTTACTTCGTTGAGCTTTTTTACTTTGTACTCAAAATCGCCACGTAGCTGATTGCGCACTTCTAGTAAATTATCTAGCAGCGACTGCACATCGTCGGGAATGGCTTCTTCCAGATACTGCCGAATACGTTTAGTCAGCGTAGGTGACTTTCCGTTGCTAGATATTGCAATCTTTAGATCTCCTTTCTTAACCACTGAGCTGAGGTAAAAATCGCAAAGTTCAGGGGTATCGGCTACGTTGGTCATAATACGCCGCCGACGGGTACGCGCTTTAACTCGCTCGTGCAAATTTCGGTCATTAGTTGCCAGAAAAACGAGATCTTTACCGCGCAAATCACGCCAGCGAAACCGCCGTTCTATCACTTGCACATTCGGATGTTTTTTGGCCAAACGAAATATATCGGATTGTAGAATCTCTTGTCCGACCAGGGTTACCCGAGTTTCCGGACTGTTTTTCAAAATGGCTTCTAGCTTCTCTAACCCCACATAACCGCCGCCAACTACCAGTACATCTAATTCGTGCAGCTTGAAGAAAACAGGGAACAGTTGGTTACCTTGATTCATAGGGGAAAGTAAATTACTGAGTTGATCTTCGGTAGTCGACAGCGTGTAACTGGTTTTTTTCGTCCCGAATATGCGTTTCCATCGCTGGAACAATATCGGTATTTTGAGCAGCAGCACAGCTCCACCCATCACTTAATTTATGTACAACAAACGTGAAGATGGTATGTCTTGCTCCCGGATTGGGTACTTCAGAAGTAGGGGTCTGCCCGGTTAGCTTTACTTTGGCATGTACCACGGCAATGTGGTTGGCTAAATACTTCGTTTTGGTTCGGGTTAGCGTTAAAGTAGAGTTATTGAAAATGGTACGAAGGCCGTAATCATGGGCACGTTCAATATCTTCCCGCCGATGCCACCACAACCCAGTTACATTAACAAACTCGCCATCAGGATCAAACAACGCAGCAATCTGCCGGGCATCGCGCCGGTTCCAAGCTTCTACAAACAATTGAGGAATAGTTTCGGGACTATCTAGCGTGGCGCTCACTTTTTCTTTCGCTTGAAGTCCCCTCGTTTAATAGATTTGATAAATTCGCCCCAAGCAAAAGGGTTCAAGAATGGATTGGGCTGAGGTCCCGACCGGTTCTGAATGTAGTTAAACTGCTGATCCATGAAATAGCGATGGTTCATGCTACCATCCATTGGCATAGCTTGAAACATCTGAGCTAAAAGATCGTCAGCCAGGTTATCGCGCATGTTAGCGTACTGATTTTCATCAGGTAGATTGAGCGCTAGTAAGGCTTCTTTAAAAATTTCTTCACTCGAATAAGGAAACACTGTAATTGCCGGTAGGTAGGTAGTATCGGCGAGCAGTTCTACAATAATAGTCATACTCTCTACCCGATTCTCCGGTACTAGAAAGTATTGCCGCTTGAAGCCTACCGTACTGAACAATACACTATCGCCAGGCAGTACCGGCATAGAAAAATAGCCGTATTGATTAGTGGTGGTTCCTCTTCCCGCCGTAGGTACATAAACGTTTACACCGGGCAAAGCATACGTACTGTCTTCTCCCAGTACCAATCCTGAGAGTTGAACTACCTGACTACGTCCCTGGGCATAGACTGACTGGTTGGCAGTCAGTATTAGTAGCACTCCTCCTAAAACAATGAGATATTTCAAACCAAATTTCTTTTCTTCGTATTTTCTAACGGTTTTTTCCGATAAATAGTCACGGAAATAAGCGAAAAGAGGCAACTCTTCTTTATGTTTCGCTACACT
>NZ_JBARYM010000870.1:0-2161 GCF_049647865.1 Tunicatimonas sp.
CATGCTTGATTTTACTTATAAATAACTTTAAGGGCAAAATGATATCATCTTACCAAGCTTTAGTAGCATCTAACATAGTTTTCGTGTCTAAGCGTGAAAAAGTACCTAAATATGGGAGCTACCTATAAAAGCCAAAAAGTTAACTTAAATAAATAAGCGCTCTCCAAAAGTATTATTTTCTTCATGAGTACAGCCCTTTATTGTAGTGTAATGGTTTCAAGGCTTACAAGTCCCCCGGTCCTAGCCGGATAGAATAGTTCGGGAGAAGATAGTATGACCAGCGTATTGCCATCTCGAGCGATGAACCAAGGATACCCTTTGGTAGGTAGCTTGGTAGAAACGGCAGTATTGCCTTCTATTGTTGATTTTAGAACGGCTTTTTGATTGGTTAGCGTTGAATAGATAATAGTACCCTCTGAAGAAAACTCAAAGTCTGACTGATAAGACTCCCCTTTTGTGAGTTTAGTGACATAGGTCATATTCTCATCAGCGGTAAACACAAAGCCTTCTGTGGTGGTAACAATGTAGTTGCTAGACACTGCTGCCCACCGATGATCTATCCTGTACTCCGTATGGTAAGGGTCATCGGTTTTAGCAATCAATTCGCCTTGGTCATTAAACGTGTAATGACTGATAGATCCAGGAGAAAATGTGGAAGTAAACGTAACTAGATGACTGTCGTCTTGCAGAAACAGAACAGATTTTTTTTCTGCGCGAACAGTTGTGGATAGTTGGAGTGATTTTCGGTCATAAATATGCAGATTGCCTCGGTCAAACATACCGGAGCAAAAAATTTTTCCTTGACTATTAACGGCCACGGCATAAGCTGATTCGCCAGTATCAATGGAATCAATTGCTGAAAGGCTGGTAGCTTCGTGAATATATATTTTATGATCTGAGCAGGGCACAAATACTTCAATGATACCATTTTGCTCTTGTATATCGAATTGGCCAATTCTTCCTGGGAACTCGAGACGTTTAAGAACAATTTTTTTTTCATAATCCATCAGAATCAACGAGGTTAGGTCTCGGGCAATTGCCATTTTCTCTTCAGGTATGAGCTCCAATTGGTAGGGGCCGAAATTCCAAACCGTCCTACCGATGAGCTCCACCTCATTGCTTTGAATTTCTGTACCACCAGTCGTGGTAGAGACATAATATGTTACCGGACTTCCTAACGGCTGATCCTCCTCAATTATATCATAAAAGTAGTTGGTGGTCGAGTCTGCCTGAACGATGAGTTCGGGTTGAGATTCAAACTCCTTGAAAGTTCGCCAGATATGATACCCGCTATTATATTCAATTTGGGTCCAATCTAACCGTGCCTGGGTTTCGGATACTTTTTCAGCGGTAAGCTCAAAGAGCATAAGGTTATCCTCATCTTTTTCCTCACAACTGGTAGAAAAGAAAGTTGTATGTAGCAAGAAACTTACAATAGAAATTCTGTAAGAATAGCCAAATTTATACCGCGTATTCCTCATAAATTCTAGAATGTTCGTGTGGTTAAAAAGGTGGTATCTCTTCTTCTTCATTGTAAACTCGTATAATCTTCAAGCAGCTTGTTCAACATGCTTCCACGTGAAGATACTACAGCAAAATCCAGGGTAAAGCATACTTCTTTAGGTTTCCTTACTCAAGTAGGAAAAGATTCAATAACTATATTGAGTTTCGGTGCTTTCCGACAGGTTTTAGGTAGGGCTATACTGTACTCGTTGAAATCAAAAAAATTATTACTGTAAGCAATAGCAGCTGCATTTTATATTTAAATAATGTGTTGTGAGTTGACTTTAAGACAACACTAACGATCTAGCCCTATGTAAAAAAGGACCCGTTTCTATATCCTCTCCTTCTCCCAATCAAGTCCTTACATTTTTCCCTTTAGGTAGTGTAAAAAGTCCGATAATATTCAAGGTGTAAAAAAAGCCTGTACTTGCTGCCTTATTACACCGTCTCGGATCTTCAAATCAGAAAGGGTATAAAGGAGGATAGAAGCACAAAAAATTATAAAATAAACCCTCCTTTAAGCCATAAAAATAATATAGTGAAAACCATGTACATTTACGCAACAATGATTATAAAATAAATCTAACTAAACTATTTTCTTCTAATCAATAAATTTATGCCCCGAAATATTGCCTATTTACGCGTCTCTACCCTAGAC
>NZ_JBARYM010000871.1:0-3653 GCF_049647865.1 Tunicatimonas sp.
ATGGTGAATGGCACCATTTGATTGGAATTGTAGACGGTAGCACTTGGCATATTTGGGTAGATGGTAAGTTAGAGGATACAGTAACCACCAACCATAGTAGCGTAGATATTGCTATAGACGACCTACTGGCAATTGGCTATTTCTTTCAAGGAACCGGGGAAGGCGAACATCGCTATTTTGATGGTACGATTGATAATGGTAGAATTTATAATCGTCCGGTCAACAGCTGAGATTCAACACCTCTACGAAGAATACCAATGGTTCGTCAACAAAACTGCAAATTCAAGGCACTGACTTTCATCGGTGCTTTTTTGTTGGTGAATGCGCGTATTACTGTTACTTTTAGTAAAATTGCCATCAACTTCTTTCTACTCATAATTTCTCGATTGTTAGTTCAGATTAATACGCATGGCAAAGTCACGGAAGTACATCATTAATTGTTTTTTGGATAACGATAGTGGTCGGGATGTAGAGATTCTGTTGCCAATCATCGTATTTGCCGAGAATCATCTCAACTGTAAAGTAAACTTTCGTTTTCTCTGGGATTTTCATTCATTAAATAGAGATCAACCAGATTTAGTATTGTTGCCTAACGTTCGGGGGCATCACTTGTACGTTGAGTTAGCAAGAATATGTCATCAACACAACATTCCGGTATTCGCCCACGAATCTGAGGGTAACTTTCGTACCGATGGTAGCTACGAGTATTGGGGGTATAATTTTCATCAGCAGTTCTTTCAGGATTGGGTCTGTTGCTGGTCAGAGCGGACTCGTAAATTTCTTATTGATCTTAAACCGGAAGAGTCGGCTAAAATTGTGTATACAGGTGCGCCCGGTTTTGACCGCTACCTGTTTGGTAAGTTTGCTGACCGGGAGAAATTACTGAAGAAGTGGAACAAGGACGGTTTTAAGCGAGTAATTGGCTACGCTGGTTGGGCATTCGGCAGAATGTACGGTCGCGACCGCGATACTTCTCTCCTCCATATTCATCCTGATAAAGAGGTTCGCTTTCAGTGGGCTGAAAACCAACGTAAGTTTGTGGAAGGGGTTTTGGAGCAAACCATTCAAAAGCATCCAGATACCTTATTCATACTTAAGCGACATCCGAAAGAAATTTTTGAACATGAAACTGAGCAGGTTAAAAACGAAATGAACGGCCTGCTTCACTATCATAACGTGATCTACCTTATTAATGAAGAACCTATTCACGATCTGATTGCTATCTCGGATATATGGACAGGCTTTGAGACCACCACTTGTATGGAGGCTTGGTTACTAGGAAAACCAACTATTCTAATTAATCAGGAGGTTGATTTTGTTCGTACTGAAGTGTATAAAGGCTCCCCTATTGCCAACGATGCTACTCAACTCCATCAGATGATCGATGAATTTTATCAAACCGGAGCTATAGCAGCGATGGAGCAAAACGGCCTTCCCGAAGCAAGAAAAAAGGTGTATGATGTTGCTATTGGCGGAAGCGATGGTTTCAACCATATTCGGTCAGCCTTTTACCTGAAGCAAAGTTTAGAGCAGATTTTCGTGAAGAAAGAGAAGTCTAGAATAAAAATTGGCGCGTACTTTATTTTATTCTACTACTTTTACCACTTAGTGAAGCATTTTTACTACCGTCCACTGTTCGCCAAACTTCCTAAACTGAAAAAGACTCTATTCATTTTTGAAAAGTGGCGTCTGACTGATATTCATCAGAGGAAAGCTGAAATAGCCACTTATACTGAAAGCTATTATCAGCGCAGCCATATAACTCCCGTAAAAGTAGAATCTGATGCTTGGTGGGAGCAGTTTATACCCGCGCCAATAAATAAGTTAATTAAGTAACTTCTACTGAGCATCTAAGTAGTGAGTAGCCACTACAGCATTTTGAGATAGCAAGCAAGGTATACCGCTAATAATAGGATACGCCAATAGACTATTTTGTGAAAACAGGCAATCCTGCATATCAGTAACCACGTGCTTAGTGACTGGGCAAGCGAAAGGGTTCTCTATTTTTTTGCTTGAGTCTTTCTGTTTCTCAATCACAATTAATCCCGTTGGGTTGAGTGGGTTTCCTGAATATTCAAGGGGGCGAGACTCTACAACATTGTAGCCTAACGCCCGGATGGTTTCTTCTAAATTTTTAACGTACCCCATCTTATCTATTCGGGCCTGTCCTTCTTTACTGGCCCACTCATATATTGGCTCCAACAGCACCAAATAGTTTCCTGTAATTCTATACAGTTCCTCAAGCGCGGCCTTCTCTCGTCCCCCATTAGGCTCCAATGAATGTAATGTGTAAACAATGTCTATAGCGTCATTTTGAATTGGAATACTAAAAATATCCCCTGTAAAGAGCTTTACTTGATCTAGCGACTTACTTTTGCAATTAGCCTGAGCGTATTTGATTCGCGACCAGGAAATGTCGAAGCCATACGCAGTGTAGTCTGGCTGTTTTAGTTTGGGTAGCAATTTGGTCAGTGTAGTGGCCTCCCCTACCCCCGCCTCTATTATTGAATGAAAGTTTCCTAACTGATTAAGTACGTTTGCAAGTGCATCGGTATACTTATTCCGCACTTCCGGTTTTTTCCTATCATTCTGGGTATAGGTTCCTGCCTGAATATCGTAGCTGATCATAACTGCTTCAGTCAATTTATCTCCTTGGTACCCTTGATTTTTAAAGTACTCAATGAGATTAACTCCCGTCTCGTACATTTCTCTGATTTTCTTCAGATTATTTAGATCATTCATACCAACGTTTGTTTTCAGGAATCTGTCTCGGTACTAGTGTGAGATTGGGTTCGTAATCATTTCTTGGCAAACCTCAAAAATTCGATCGGCTCCCTTTCCATCTAGTATCTTTTTGGAGTTCAAGTGCATTTTCATCAGTTCAACTCTATTATTATATAGAGTTTCTAGTTGATGGTTTAGTCCGTGAAGATTTTGAGATGTTAAATCTCCGGCCGGTAGGCAAACTTTCTCTTCTAACAATTCTTTAATGATAAATTCTTTACCCGGATTTTCTGAGAAATTAATGGTTGGCAGTCCGGCGTATGCCGCCTCATAAGTAGTGATTCCTCCCGGTAAGATAGCGAAAACACAATTTTTCAAAATCTCCCACATACTCCGGTTTGTCTTCGCCAAAATAATTTCGTGTTGGCTATCTTTTCCAATCTCACTGATCAGCGCATCGTATGAGTGCTGGTAGCCTTCACCCAGCATCACCCAGAAAGTAGCGGGTATTTTGCTGTTCTTCAGTGATTTTAGAAGCGTGAGGGTTTTGTTAGCGGCATCGCCCCCGCCCATAGAAATAGCGATAGGAAAACTTCGGCTTTCTAAGTTTTCTTCGTAGCGAGCTGTACTAATTCGAGTGCAGTTTTCCTGGATGACCGCATACTTCAAGCTAGCCAACGTTTTTTTAGGCACGTTCTCTTCAGGCAGATGAATATACTTTGACCTATGAAACAGAATATCCATCTCCTTCATCTGATTAAAGATGGGCGATACACTTACTAAGACTTTTCCGTATTGCTTTAAGTGGTTGACGGTATTTTCATCCATCGTTAGCATATCGGAGAAAATAAAATCGTAGGCAGTATTTAGTTGTACCTGTTGCTCACTGTTAACTACGGCTACATTGAAAGGTAGCTGACTAAGCAACC
>NZ_JBARYM010000872.1:0-1671 GCF_049647865.1 Tunicatimonas sp.
TGGAGCGATGCTAGTCGAGTGTCTTCGTTTATGTTTGGCAACTCGGTTAGTAATCGCAACTTCTCTTTTTTGGATGGTGTTCAGGGTAGCCACCATCAGCTATCCCACCACCAAAATAGCGAAGAGAACCTCCGACAGTACGCCACCATCAACCAGTGGCATATGCAGCAGTACGCTTATTTTCTTGAAAAGCTAAAATCTATTCCTGAAGGCGATGGAACGCTATTAGATCATAGTATGATTATGCTCGGTTCGGGTCTACGCGATGGTAACCGCCATTCGCCTCGCGACCTTCCAATAGTAGTAGCTGGCAAGGCAGGAGGCAAGCTAAAAACCGGACAGAATCTTCAGTTTGCTAAAGAAACTCCTTTAGCTAATCTGTATCTGTCTATGCTACATATCCTGAATATTCCGACCGAGTGCTTTGCTGATAGTACCGGCGAACTTTGCGAAATTTATGCCTAATCAACTCACTAAACCTATAATTAATTTAGATAAATTTTCTCACTTCCGTTTTCTACTGATCATTTTCAGTATTGCTCTTCTGCTATTGCCGCTGTTTGCTACTCCTCAACAGACAGCCCCTGATTGGGTTTACTTCCTGGGAAGATTCCACCCATTAATTATTCATTTCCCCATTGTTCTGTTAAGCTTACTGTTTCTGCTAGAACTATTGAACCAGACTACTTGGAAGGTAATGTCTAAACCTTTACGGTGGGTAATGCTGGTGATCGCCGCGCTTAGCAGTCTGTTAGCCGTCATTCTCGGTTATTTGCTCTACCGAACCGGTGACTATAGCGGTGATTTAGTAATTTCTCACCTTTGGCTTGGTATGGGAGTTGCAGTGGGAGCACTTTTGCTACTATTTTTTCGATTAAATATTCGGTGGGATAAGACAAAAACCTCTCAACATTTATACGGGCTAGTATTGTTACTGACCAACGGCCTATTGGTTTTAGCTAGCCATCAGGGAGGCTCTCTCACCCACGGAGCTGACTACCTAACCGATTACCTACCTAGCTGGCAAAGCGTACCCGAAAAGCCCGAAGCCGAAATGCTGGTGTACAATGATGTAATTGTACCTATGCTCGATGCCAAATGCTACAGTTGTCACAATGAACATAAAACGAAGGGCGATCTGCTGCTTACTAGTTTGGTTTCTATGGCCCAGGGCGGTGAAAGCGGTCAACCCGGATTGATTGCTGGTGATGCCGGGCAAAGTGAGATATGGAAACGAGTGACTCTTCCTCCTTCTCACGATGATTTTATGCCCCCGGATGGTAAACCGGCCCTTACCAATACCGAAGTTAATTTACTGGAATGGTGGATTGATCGAGGAGCTGATCCGACGCTAGATTATCTTACGGCCTTAGAAGATAGTAGTGCCTCGCTTCAATTGCAAAGCTACGCTAACAATCTACGAGTAGTTCAACGTAAACAGTGGAAAGCCGATAAGGCCCTGACCGACTTGGTGCAGCAGGTTTCGTACGAAGCGGCTCCCTTTATTATTGAACGTGACCAAGAAAATTCTCAGCAACTCACGCTACAGATGCCCTTTCCCCCGGGAGCATTTAACGACCAAAATTTGATTGACCTACGTCCGCTCTACCAGCAGTTAGTAAGCGTAAGCCTGGTTGGTAGCGATATTAGTGAAGATGCGCTGTACCACCT
>NZ_JBARYM010000873.1:0-2065 GCF_049647865.1 Tunicatimonas sp.
GAGTACGCACTAATCGCTTGATAAGCATGATCGTCTGACATTATAAATAGAATATTCGGACGTTGAGGTGTCTCTTCGGCTGGCGGTGTTTCTGATTGACAAGACCAGATTGCAACTAGTAAAATAAAGAAAATTTGTAGTTGATGTAGGTAGTTCATAGCTTCTTGAAGGGATTTTACTGTACTACAATAGTACACAGAATTTGAGTTTTTTAGTAGAATTTCATTCAAATTACCGTTGTAAATATTGCTGTAGATAGGCAGACCTGCTCTAGTTCAACCATGCAAGCTCCTTTACCTATCGGCAGTGGTTATCTTAACAATTTATTAATAAACGAGCCAGGGTAGGCTAGGGCTGCTGAGTGCTAAATCCAATATCATCAACCACAATAACTCCAGAAGTAGCCTGATCAAATACCAGAGAAATTTTATGAAGCTCCCGGAAATCAAATGTCGTACTAGCTAACTCGAAGGAGTCTAAAGGGAAATGAAAGGTTTCGGGTTGAACCTCCCAGTCAGCTCCAATCATGTCGCTATCCAAAAAAGCGAGTTTAGTAAAGCGAGTTTGTAGCCGGGGGGCAATGGGTTTAGTATCGCTAATCAGACGCTGAGCGGTATGTCCGCTTCGATCAGTTAGTACAATAGTGGCGTCAGGAGAAGGCTCCTTCTGAAGCTCTTGGTCAGCTTCCTGGTTTTCTCCTGGTGGCAGCCATTGAATATCTCCTGCTGCCAGCGTAATTAACATACTACCTAATGTATCTAAGCTTAACTCTGCCGAATCGGGTAGCACCACCGTAAACCGAGCTAAAGAATCAGCGTTAATTTCCTTTCCGTAATCCCACCCTAACACCACAGCGTTGTTTTCCTGGCTTCCCTGATCGCGGGTGCTAAGGTCTTCTTCTCGCCAAACAGTCAGATTTTTTGTCTGTATAAATCGTTTCTCTCCGGCGGTGGTCAGATCGATATCTTCTTCAAAATCCACCAATATACTAGTTTGCGCAGTCTGAAAGTGCGTAAGATAATAATTATCAAGAAGCCAATTTCGCGCAGTAGCTACATTTTTGAAAATGGGCAAGTATTGCCGTTCGCGATGTAGGGTAGCTTCGGCAAAAGCAGTGATGAAAATCTGGGCAGCCTGCTGTTGCTCTTGGCCCAGCATCATTGGCGCAGTATTGAGCAGCCACGCCATCGTTCCACCAAAATCAGTCCGCCCCCAAGTGGTATTAAATTGCCCATGATTGGCTCGGTGCAAATATACTCCCGCTTTAAAAGCTTCACTGTTTGGGCTGAAAGTCAGTCGGCGGTAGGGCCGCATTCCCCAAAAGCTGACTTCGTCGGCATCGTATGATCCCTGTAAAGAAAGATAGCTAACATCTTTCAACGTAATTTGGCGTTGGTAGCGATAATCAGTAGGCGCTAAGGTTACCACGCCTTTTATTCCGAAGTTAAAGTCGAAAGTCTCCTGGGCGTTGTCGGGAAAGTAGGGAAGTTCATTGAAGGCTGCAGCAATAGAGACGGCTTCGCCACCCCGGGAATGGCCTATAAGTAGTACCTCACTTAGATTAACTTTTCCTGCCAGTGAATGATCTGATGATTGATTCCAAGTTTGCCATTGCTCTAGGTGCTTTAGAAGTAACCACCCTCGCACTGGCATTTCTTTCCCCCGAAAGTCCCCTGACCAATGTCCATTAATAAAATTTTCGTCTACCGATACGGTAATAAAGCCTCGGGAAGCCAATAGTTCGCCTAAGTATCCGTATCCATCATCTGAATAATCGATCATGCTATGGTTTCCGTGCACAATAATGATAACCGGAAATGGTCCCTCCCCTTCCGGCATATACACCCGCCCATTGATTGGAAAGCTATCTACTCCAAAGCCCCAGTAGCGTTCTCGCCACTTTTTCTTTTTGCCCTTCCAATCTGGTAGTAATCGGGTAGCATCTACCGAAGAAGTTTTATAAGTAACCCCTTCGGCGTACTCACTGCGTCGTTGGTCTTCGCCGCTGCCGTAAGTGAAAGTGCTTATTTCATAATTTCCTGGAGTGCTTGGGTCCGTTACACCC
>NZ_JBARYM010000874.1:0-1782 GCF_049647865.1 Tunicatimonas sp.
GTCCATTAGCTTTTTGGTCAGCAGTCAAACTTGTTTCTAATTCTTGAATTTCTTTTACCGTCTGTTGCTGTTGAATGTAAGAAAAGTCTTTTTTGAACTCATTGTATATTAGAAACCATTGATAGCTTTTAAACATATCCTTTTTAACATCTATTCCATCTCTATACATAGTAGCTAAATTCAGACGAGCAGAAGTGATTTTACCACTTCTAGATAAGTTCTCTGGGTTTTCAAGTTTTCCAAGTCGAATTGCCCACTCGAGCATCTTTTCAAGATCTATCTCTGTACCTATTCCTTCTTTGTAGCAGTTAATTACATTGAACATGCATGTGGCATCATTATTTTCTGCACACTTTAAAGCATAAGAGAAAGCTTTATCCATGTTTTGCTCAATTCCGCTTCCGTTGCCATAGGCCATCATCATTTGGTAGAGTGCATCGTTAAATTCTTTTTTTGCAGATTTTAAATACCATTCAATTGCTTTATCCAGGTTCTATTCAACCCCGATTCCGGCTTGATAGCAGTATCCAAGGTTATATTGGGATTCAGCACTTCCTAGTTCAGCTGCTTGCTTTAAAATAGGTATTGCTTCGTCAAACTTCTGTTGCTCGATCAACACAATAGACTGTTCATTTAGTTTATCTGCATTTTGCCCAAATACATTAATGCATATGAAAGTTAGAATTAGAAATGCTATTTGCTTGGTCATTCGTTTCCTTAGATAGTTTACAACATCGGTATAGATATCATATAAGGCTTATACAGATGTTAGGAAGGAATAAACGTTTTATGTGTTTATTTTTAATATATCTCTTCTTTTTGAGTAAGACAAAATGACATTTGATATGAAAGGTAAGATTTACTGTGTCATTTGATTTTTTTGCCGTAAAAAAAGGATGGCAACTGCACTCAAATTGCCAAGGTGTAGTTGGTCTATTCATAGAAACTTTTTCAAACAATAGTATCTTTTATAAGCGATTTAAAGTTTTGAATCCATTTCATTTGGACCGCTCTATTTTCAGCATATTTAGCTCAACCATGAGCCGGTTAAATGTTACACTAAAAATTCTGAGTTAATTTTTTGCCTAATGCACTGAAAATCAGTATTGTTAATTCGATAGTTCTGTAAAAACTTTATAGTAATGAAACAGAAGGGATGAATGGGTTAATAAGATAGATTCGATTCCCGATAGACCAATACTGGATACGTAGCAAAGTAAGAAATATCTTTAACGGTGCTGCCCTCAAATAATCGCTCAAAGAAGTTCCGACGATGATAGAGTAGTGCCACAATATCCATGTCGTGCCGGATTGCGTACTGATCTATTCCGTGGGTGGCATCTTCTTCGCAATCAGTTTCTTCGAATGTCAGATTAGTAGTTGGCAAGGCCTCCTTTATATGCTGCTGAAACGCTTGGTGCGTAGCCCGCTCTCGCAAGCCTCTATTTTGACAAATGTGTACTACATGCAGTTTAGCCTCAAACGGTTCGGCCAGCAGGGTTAAGCGAGATAGTGCATCCGTATCTTCTTCTTGATAATCAGTAGCGTACATAATCTTCTTCGGGTCGCGATAGTTGGCTGACGTAGGTACGCAGAGCACCGGACAGGGAGCCCGATCTATTGTTTTGGCGGTGTTACTCCCAATATATTCTTCGAAAATATCCTTTACACCCGAAGTACCCATCACAATCATGGAGTATTGCTGCTCTTTAGCGTAATCTACAATTTGCCGGTTGAGTGGACCATATGTAAAATGGTAGTTGCAATCCGTAAGTCCGCACC
>NZ_JBARYM010000875.1:0-5531 GCF_049647865.1 Tunicatimonas sp.
ATCAGCTAGTCGCGCCACGATGGCCTTAACCGAGCGGAACTCCGAGCCAGAAAGTTAGTTGCTCCAATGGCGAAAATACTAGTTTGAATAGAAATCGCAGATAAGCCCCGGTCTGACGGCTAGCCAAACCGTTATGCAACGAATATGGAGGTGAGAAACCCTTTCCTGGCAGCAGTCTGGCTAATCTGTACGATCCGCACTATGCCTCCGGCCCTGGTAAAAGCTCATCAGGAGCTAGATAAAGCGGTAGACCTCGGCTATCGTCCGCAGGCTTTCTCCAACGAAACGTCGCGTGTAGTATACCTGTTTGAACTTTACACCCAGCACACTGCTCCCCTGCTGAAGAAGGAAAAGAAATCTCGGAGGAAAAAGATGAGTCTTCCAAAATGAACGTACTAATTATTGGTAGTAGGCTAAAAGAATGATAGATTGTATGTGTGTAAACCGATATTTTGTATGAATGATGTAAATAAAACCCATGAACGGCAGCCTCTCTCTAATGTTCAACTTGAAATTTTAAAAGCCTTTTCGTATAACCTGACCGATGAAGAGCTAAAAGACTTTAGAGATACTGTTGATAACTACTTTGCCGAGAAGGCCATCAAATCAGCGAATAAGGTCTGGGATGAAAAAGGATGGACTGATGAAGATGTAGATCGTATGCTTAACACCAAGATGAGAAAGTCAAAAAAGTAAGCTGTGCTGAGGATAGTTTTAGACACTAACGTTTTATTGGTCAGCATATCGGAACGCTCTAAGCTGCATTGAATTTTCAGAAAGTTGCTGGAAAAGCATTATGAATTGTACGTAACTACCGATATACTGAACGAGTACGCTGAAATTATTGAGCGACATATGGGAAGTGAAACTAGCGAAAGTACAATGGGAGTACTTGAGAATCTAAGTAACGTACATTTTGTCACCAAACATTATCAATTTCGTTTATTGAAAGATGAAGACGATAATAAATTCGTCGACGGTTCGCCGCGCGACTGTGCGGTTGCTGCTAACGCTGACTTTATTGTTAGCCACGATCGGGACTTTGATGTACTAGCAAGTGTGGATTTTCCTCAGGTGAAAGTTATCAGCTCCGAAAATTTTAAAGAGATACTGTAATGGTCTCTTGATTACAAATAGGTCCAGTAAGCTATCATTTTTAGTATATCAAGATAGCCTGACCTGTTGGGTGAAGTTCTACTAATCAACACAGCCAAACAACCTACTAATGATCGCTCGCTTATTGCTATTTTTCCTCTGCTTCTTGGTATACTCAACTCACGCAAAAGAACCCAGTGATTTTGAAATCATCAAAAGCCGGGTAGTTGATGAACTGTTGAAAACCGAGATTGATGATGCTCGAGTAATGGAGATTGCGCAGGTTATAAACGAAGATGGAAGCTTTGAAGGTATTAACTATAAAGACCTTAGCCGTACCGCCGGTTTTCCCCATCGGCGTCATACCTCTAATCTGGTTTATCTGGCCAGAGCCTACCAAAGTGAGTCATCCGATTATTACCAGGATAAAGCGCTAACAGAAACCATCACTCGGGGACTGAAGTACTGGGTAGACAATGATTTTTTTGGTGATAACTGGCACAATAATCAAATCTCTACCCCAACCAATCTGGTCAACTTGATGCTGCTCATTGGCGACGAATTACCGCAGGATTTGGTAGATCAAGCTCAACCGATTATTGGCCGCGCCCATATGAATGCTTCAGGGGCCCGGCCCAGTGGCGACCGGATTGTGATTGCCAGTATTCTGGCTAAGAACTTACTCTTTCTGGGAGAAAAGGAAAGGTTTTATGAGATTATCCGGCTAATTGAGGGGGAAGTGAAGTTTTCTACCGGTAGCCGCGGGATGCAACACGATTATAGCTTTCACCACCGAGTAGATCGGGTGAATAATACCACTTCTTACGGCTACGGTAAATACGCTAATGCCTTCGGCGAGTGGTCGTACTATGTGGCGGGTACCAAGTACGCTTTTTCGCCGGAGAAGATAGACCATTTGGTAGATTACTACCTGGACGGTATTTACAAGCAAATGGTCTACGGCATCTATACCGACGTGAGTGTTAAGAACCGAAGTATTGCTAACCAGTATGATTTTAAACCGGCTGGCACCGTAGAAATAGAACGTCTGCTGCTCAGCACCGATTACCGCCAAGAGGAGCTGGAGGAGATTATGAAATTGCGAAAAGGAGAAGCCAGACCTTCTCAGTCGTTTAGTAAATTCTTCTGGCAAACCGAGCACTTTGTGTTTCAACGGCCTAACTTCTACACAACGGTAAGAATGTACTCTACCCGCAATCAAAACATGGAAGTACCCTACAACGGTCCCGGAAAAACTACCCACCATCGGGCCGATGGCACTAATTATCTAATGCTCACCGGAGATGAGTACCACGACATTTGGCCGGTGTACGATTGGCAGAAAATATCCGGTACTACCATTATGCAAAAGCCCGAACTCTACGGGCCGGAAGATATCCGAAAGGAAGGGTTACGGGATTTCGTAGGAGCGGTTACCGACAACCGGTACGGAGCCGTAGCCTTTGACTTTAAAAGTGCCCACGATATGCTGGCGGCTAAAAAGTCGTGGTTCTTTTTCGACGAAGAATACGTTTGCCTAGGCACCGCTATCCATTCCAATCCTGACTTACCGGTGGCTACCACTGTTAACCAAGTGTTGTTGAGAAGTGACGTTACCGTCATGCAAGCGGATACAGTTCACCAACTTCCCCAGGGGGATCGGCAATTGGATAAGGTGAAATGGGTACATCAGGATAAGGTTGGCTATATTTTTCCGGAGCGTACCAGCGTACATTTATCCAACCAGGTAGAAAAAGGACGGTGGTCGGATATTACCGATCAGAAGAACGTTTCAGAAGAGATCGTTAGCAAAGAAGTTTTCACCCTGTGGCTTAACCACGGCAACGAGCCGGAGCATGCATCCTACGCCTACATTGTAGTACCAGATGTGGAAGTACCCGAGCTCGAACGGAGCAGCGATACCAATCGGGATGTTGAAGTACTTTCCAATACCAGCAAAGTACAGGCGGTGAAAAATAATAAACTAAACATTTGCCAAGCTGCTTTTTATCAGGCCGGAGAAATTGAAATAACCTCTGATCTGAAAGTTAGCATGGAAAGCCAGGGCATGGTGATGCTGCAACTTCAGGAAAACCGCATCACCCAACTAAGCGTAGCCGACCCATCCCGAAAACTAAGCAAGGCCTTGCTCACCATTTCGGGTACTTATGATACTAAAGGAGATAGCTTTGTAAGCTACCCCAACCCCGATAAAAACACCACCACGCTCATTGTAGATTTACCTCAAGGCGTTTATGCCGGAAAGAGCGTAACAATTGAGTTGTAGCACAATCGTATCCGAGTGAATTATCTTTATTTTTATGTCTGTGATATCGGATACGCTCTCGTCTGCATTTTCTTTCTCACCTAACCATACATCGTAAGTTCTTTGGTTCTTTTCGTTTCGCAGTTTTTTAGTAGTACGGTAGCTTTAGCAGTAGTTCATTTTCCTTATTACCCTTACAGCAAAAGCAGACTATGAAGCGGGATAGAAAAACCAGTATTGCCAATCAACTAATCATCCGGTTTACGGCACTTAGTTTGATTACCCTCCTGGGTCTTAGCATTCTTATCTACTTTCTGGCGAAAT
The DNA here is from genome assembly GCF_049647865.1 of Tunicatimonas sp. Taxonomy (NCBI): domain Bacteria; kingdom Pseudomonadati; phylum Bacteroidota; class Cytophagia; order Cytophagales; family Catalimonadaceae; genus Tunicatimonas; species Tunicatimonas sp. The sequence continues at coordinate 3,686 of NZ_JBARYM010000875.1, forward strand.
CGGCTATTCTGGAGCGTACTTTTGACCAGCTTACCTCTATCCGCCAAACCAAGCGAGTACAGTTGGCCGATTTCTTCTCTGATCAGCTGGCTACTATTGATGTTATGGCTTCGTTGCCCGTAACTACCAATTCCCTACAAGCCTACGATAGTGCTTATATGGTGGGTGTTACCTCAACAGAATACGATTCGGTTAATCAACTTTACCATCCGCATCTGGCTAAAATCAAAGAAACCTACGGCTTATACGACTTATTCCTAGTTAACTTACAAGGAGATATTATTTATACCGTAGTGCATGAACCCGATTTTGCCACCAACTTGGTGAACGGTCTCTATAGCGACCAGAACATCGCTAAAGCTTACCAGCAAGGGTTAGATTCTACCACGATTGTAGATTTTGATCATTACGCTCCTAGTAACGGTGACCCCGCTTCGTTTGTATCTTCTCCTATTCGTGATTCGGTGGGAAATTCTATAGGAGTGCTTATCGGTCAGATTCCCTTAGATGAGATAAACGTTATCGCTCAAGAGCGTACCGGATTAGGAGAGTCCGGTGAAACTTACTTAGTAGGAAGCGACTCTTTAATGCGTTCCAACTCCCGTTTCTCGGAAGAATCCACGGTTTTGAAGCTAAAGGTTGAAACTTCAGGAGTAACGGAAGCCCTAGCAGGGACAGTGAATACGCAAATTATTGATGACTATCGGGGCGTGCCGGTACTGAGTTCTTACTCTCCCCTTCAAGTTGGTGATATCACTTTTGCTATTCTTACCGAAATGGATGTGGAAGAAGTACTCCAACCGGTAGTACACCTACGGAACATCATTATTGCTATCACGCTTTTCATCAGCATTATTGTTGCCGGAACTACTCATCTAATTGCTCAACGGTTTATTCGCCCTATCCGACAAATGCACGCTAACTTGCGCGATCTTGCTCAGGGTGTTCTTAAAGCTGACCATACTATTGCAGCCAGAAAAGATGAACTGGGCGATATGGCGCAGGCCTTAACTGAGGTAGTAGGCGGACTTCACCGAACGGCCGATTTTGCTTCGGCTATTGGTGAAGGAAACCTCGAACAAGATTATCAGGCGCTAAGCGATGATGATACACTAGGTAAAAACCTACTGCAAATGCGTGATCAGCTTCAGCAAAATGAGCGTGCAGCCCAATTAAGAAGCTGGTCAACACAGGGGCTCACCTTGTTTGCTGACATACTTCGTAACGCCCAAAATATTGAAGACTTGGGAAATAAAGTGTTAAAGCAACTGGTAGAATATCTTAAAATTAACCAGGGAGCGTTGTTTCTAGTGGAGGATTATAATGGCGAACCGGTTCTGGCAATGAAAGCTTGTTATGCATACCAGAGGCAGAAATTTATTGACAAATCTTTACCCATTGGTGACGGTATCATAGGACAAGCTTATCTGGAACAAGAAACTATTTATCTAACTGAAATTCCGGCTGACTACTCCGATATTCGCTCGGGCTTAGGGGGAGCGCAGCCTTCCGCTATACTGGTAGTGCCATTAGCTGTGGAAGGCGCAGTAGAAGGTGTTCTGGAATTAGCTTCGTTCACTCCGCTGGAAGAGCATCAAACTACTTTTGTAGAGAAGATCGCCGAATCCATTGCATCGGCTCTACGAAACATTCGGGTTACTCTTCAAACGAACCAACTGTTGACAGAATCGCAGCAGCAAGCGGAAACGATGCAAGCACAGGAAGAAGAAATGCGACAAAATATGGAGGAATTATCGGCTACGCAGGAAGAGATGCACCGCAAAGAAAAAGCTTACTTAGAAAAAATTGAGCGGTTGGAAGCTCAGCCAGCTACCGAAAAAGAAGC
>NZ_JBARYM010000876.1:0-3750 GCF_049647865.1 Tunicatimonas sp.
CTGTAAACTCTTTAGTGGGTTGCTGTCAACATTGCCACTGTCTGCTTACGGCGGATGGGAAGGCCACAGCAACTGAGTGAGTCAGGAGACCTGCCCGTGCTGTTTTTCATTCAGGCTTTCGGTGGAAAGGTCAGGAATGTATCAGACCGTTTACCGTACTGCTAAGTTTGGCGAATGGCTACCGCAGTTGTAGCTCTATCTAAACCTTGCTTAGGTATGCGCACTATTACATTTCTCGTATTCTACAGTTAGTCTGCCATTTTATTTTTCGCTATGCACGAATGGCAGTCGTACTATTTAATTAACCTCACGCTAAGGCGAAGCTTATCGGTGTGGCTAACCATAGGGTTGTGCGGAACATTGCCACTCACCTCATTAGCTCAGTTTACCATTGACGATACCATCAAAGTTCTACGAAACGTGGAAATTACTGACTCTCGATTACAACTATTTAGCGAGGGGAGTCAGGTATCCGAAATTCTTCCTCAAGTAACTGGCTACGCCGCCGCCAGCAACTTATCACAGCTACTGATGAAATACTCGGCAGTTAATGTTCGATCCTACGGTATCAGCGGACTTTCTACTGCTTCACTGCGGGGTAGCGGAAGCAATCATACTCCCGTTTTTTGGGAAGGCATTAATCTGCAAAGTAGCATGAACGGCAGCTTGGATTTAACGCTTATGCCAGCATTTTTCCTGGACGAAATTTCATTACAACACGGTAGCCTAGGAGCTATCTACGGAGCCGGAACACTGGGCGGGGCTATTCATCTACGTTCCTCCCTTGAACCCACTTCTGGTCTTAGTGGCAAATTATTCCAACAGTTAGGAAGCTTTGGTGATCAGCAGACCGGTGTTCAGCTTCAGTATGGTAATCAACAAAGTATTATGCGAGTACGGGCTTTCTACCGAAGCGCTGAAAATGACTTTCCGTACAATAATATCTATCGAGTCCGACCGGAACAGCGGCAAAATGCGGGTATCAATCAGAAAGGCGTACTAGCTGAGTTTTACCAAAAGATTTCTCCGCAACAGAATATAGAAATTAAGTATTGGTTGCAAGATAATTACGTGGAGATACCAGGAGTAGCGGCGGCTAGTACTTCTAACCAAGGAACCCAAACTGATCTTTTTCACCGAATGGTAGTTAATTGGATGCTAAACCGAGCTAATCATCAGATTCGTGCCCGAACTGCTTTTCTAGGTCATAGGCTGGTTTATAATGATAACATTATTGAAAACTCGCTTAATGAAGCGATTTCCTGGATTTCTGAAGTAGAAAGCACTTTTTACTTTGGCGATAGGCAGTGGCTATTAGTGGGTGGTAATCATACCTACGAGCAAGCTGAGGTAAGTAACTACGGAGTTCAACCACCCCAACGTCACCGCACCGCCCTATTTGCGTCGTATCAAACTCAGTTTCACGAACGATTGGAAACCACGCTAGGGTTGCGAGAAACCTTAATTGATGAAGAATGGTCACCAATTCTTCCTTCACTGTCTCTAGCCTACTCCGCTGGTAAACACTGGAAATTACGCTCTAAAATAGCCCGAAGCTACAACTTACCAACATTCAATGACTTGTACTGGTCGGGGCTGAGCCAAGGCAACCCTAATTTACAACCCGAAAGTGGTTGGGGGGCCGACCTAGGGGTAGAAGTCCAACCTGAGTTCGATCGTTGGAAGTTGCAAGGTAGCCTCACTGCATTCAGCAATTGGTTTAATAATTGGCTACAGTGGGTTCCCCATGAAAACTCCCAATGGTCGCCGGTTAATGTGCAGCGAGTGTGGTCCCGAGGCTTGGAAGCAACCGCCAATGCGCGCTATGAGGTAGAGAATGACTTCTCTTTCCGATTATGGGGCCTCTACAGCTATACTCGTTCTACAAAAGAAGAAATTAAGGCCGGGGGGAACCCCGCAGCATTGTATAAGCAACTTATCTATACACCGTTTCATCAAGGAAAAGCCTCGGCTTTACTGCACTATTATCGCTGGGAGTTTGGTTCAACTGTGAATATTATTGGCCCGCAGTTTACCGATGAAACCAATAATCAAATATTACCTAGTTACGCTACCACCGATATTTCTTTGGTCTACCGTTGGCAAATCAACAATTCTCACCAACTGACGGTGAACAGTTCACTTAATAATATTTTCAACCACGAATACGAAGTACGGCAGGGCTTTCCTATGCCCGGTCGCAACTACCAAGTCAATATCATTTACCAGTTTAACTAACTTTTACTATGAACCGCAACCGGTGGCGCACTTTTACATTTTGGGCATTGTTTTTAGGCATACACACTATTTTCATTTCTTGTACGGAAGATGATCGTCCCGATCCTCCTATCGCCGGACAAGACGGCTATTTTATAGTGAATGAAGGCGGGTTTGGCAATGCGAATACCTCGATTTCTTACTACGACCGACAGAAAGATTCCGTGTTTAACAACGTTTTCAGCAATGCCAATAATCGTCCGTTAGGAGATCAAACCCAATCGATGACCGTGTTTGATGACCGAGGTTTTATTGTGGTACAGAATTCATCTAAAATAGAGGTGATTGACCGGGAAACTTTTGAGTCGTTAGCAATCATTGGTCCTGACGAAGGCATTGTTTCTCCTCGCTTTTTTTTAGGATTAAACCCTACCAAAGGTTACGTAACCGATTGGGGAGCCGACGGAGTAAGTGGAACTATAAAAGTACTGGATTTAAATAGTTATCAAGTAACAGCCACTATTCCGGTAGGCGCGGGCCCCAATGGTCTTGTTGTTCATAACAATCTGGTGTACGTTGCCAACGGTGGCGGTTTAGGAAGTGATTCTACCGTAGCAGTGCTCGACCCTCAAACCGATACTATTGTTCAAAAAATAACTGTTGGAGATAACCCCGGTAGTTTGGCTATTGATGCTAATGATCGTATTTGGGTAGTTGGAGGAGGGAAGCTGGTGTATGACCCGGTAGACTTTTCGATAGTCGAAGTCGAAAGCACCCCGGGATTTATTGCTCGTCTGGAAAATGATGAAGTAACACTGACTGTTCCTGCCGATCAAATTAACACTGGGCCAGCGACTATTAACACCGACCCAACCGGACAACTATTATATTTTCGCTATCAAGGAGGCATTTACGCAATGAGCACAGATAATACTACATTACCTACCGCACCGCTTATTGATAAGGACTTTTACGGCTTAGGGGTTGACCCAGTTAGTGGCGAGATTTTGACTGGACAAGCACCCAATTTCAGCAGCGATGGCGTTTTCTCGCGCTACTCATCAACTGGCACTTTAATTCAAAGCTACGATGTTGGTATCGGTCCTAATGGTTTTGCTTTGTAATGGTTATTAGTTTTAAGTTCTAAGAATTGAGTATCTCAGAACTTTAAATTCAAAACTTTGATAATCAACTTCTAGTCTGATGAGCTTTTTTCTTCTTGCTGGTAGCGATCATCTTCCCAATATCCGGTAAGCACACTATCAGCATTAACTGAAGCATACACCATTTTACCTTCGCCTTCGCGCCTACCTTTTACAAAGGCACCTTCGTAATAATCACCATTAATCCAGGTATACGTGCCTTCACCATCGGGGTAGCCTTTCTTAAACTCTCCCTCGTAAGTATCTTTACCGATAGCTTTACCGTTACCATGGGCTTTTCTTTTGTGGCAGTCGCCTTCGTAGCTACCGGCAATATCATCTAACATTACCCGGCAGTCTGCTACAAGGCTGGTAACTGATGATGTCTGAC
>NZ_JBARYM010000877.1:0-8201 GCF_049647865.1 Tunicatimonas sp.
ACTTATTGGCATCTCAGTAAGAACTACCAATGAAAATGGGCGGGCCGCTCAAGATATTGGCCTACTATGGAGCAAATTTATGTCAGAAAACCTACTGAATAAAATTCCTAATAAGGTGGATGATACCATTTATTCGCTGTACACCGACTACGAGGGCGATCACACGCAGCCCTATACAGCCATATTGGGCTGTAGAGTGAATAGCTTGAGCGAAATCGCGGAGGGAATGGTTGGGAGGTCATTTGACGGCGGTAATTATATGAAAACTACGGCTAAAGGTGATCTGGCCAAAGGACTGATTGTCAATCACTGGTCAAAAATATGGGAGACCAAACTGGCCCGAAGGTATACCGCCGATTTTGAGGTATTTGGCCCGAAGGCAATGAACCCCAGTGATGCTGAAGTAGATTTCTTGGTGGCAGTAGAATAAATTACGCTTTTACTAGCAGCCCCAGACTTTCATTACAATAGAGTAATAAGCTGGAAAAGGCAAATTATCTGGATCTACCACTGATAGCCTACCGATACGGTGACAACTTGAGGGAACGGCCCATCGCTGATTACCCGTTGCAAGTATTTAGCACCGCCCAGTTCGTAAGAAGCATTAATAACGAACTGAGAGGAAAGGATGTAGCGTAATCCCGCTTGCAAACCTACATCAAACTGTGCGTCAGGGATGTTGCGGTCTCCTCCTAATATTCCCCAAGTGCTCCACCTTTCGGAAAAAGTATTGTTGGGATACCGGTAACTACCGTGTATGAAACTGGCCAGATACGGCCCAATGTGTACGCTGAAATTATCGGTTAAATTTTTCCGCATCACTACGGGTAATATTAAATACGAAAGCCTATTACGGTTCGAGTTTGAGAAGATGGAACTTCCGTGACTAATCCCTCGCTGCGTAAAATATAGCCCCGGTTCCAGAGCCAGCGACTTGGTAAGCGTAATACCCCGGTAGACTCCCAATGATACTCCTACCAACGGCACGGAATTTTGAAAAATCTCTGAAGATGTGTAACCACTAATGGTAGCCCCACCCAGTATCCCGAAAGTAGACTGCTGAGCAATACTAGCAAATGAAATCAGTAACAGCAATGGGAATATGCATCGCTTCATGGGGATTTAGCTTTTTGGTACCCAGAAAACGATAAGCAATACCCATTTATTATATAAAGATGCGCCTAATTCTTGTACACAAGCATAGAATGCTATGTACTCCTTAATATTATATCATTCTAAAATAGAATTAAGATTAAACAATTTAGTCTACCCATCTAGAACTAAAATAACAGCTTAGAATAAATCTAAAACCCTACTGGATGAAGCAAGAATAAGAACGATCTGCCCTAAATAAGCTAGCCATCTTTACTCTAACTGCGCTTAGTTTACGAGCAATACCAAATTTCCGCTAAAAAAGTATACCCTTGAGTTGACATATCCGTACAATACATTGACTAATAGTTAAATTATGATAGTTGGGGTAGAATATTGCCCACTCTGGTTGAGAATTCCTCAAATTTACTACTACTCAATAGAGATAATGTGACTCTAAAAAAATCAGTATAAAAATTTAAAAATACTGATTATGGCAATATTTTTATCTGAGTATTGTGCTTTATTAAAATAATTATTTTATAATTGAGGCAAAGCACAATATATTCAGTAAGCAGATATTAACAAAGCATATAATATTGCACGGAAATTGCTAACGCTACGATAACCTACGGAAACTACTACCTATACCGTTTAACTTTTTGTTCAATTATTACTTTGAATAATTTTATATTAAATGTATTGTAATAAATGCTAAAATTGTTCTAAAATTATTTAAAAGTTTATAATCATTATTTATTTTTTTTGTGTTAATTACCAAAAGTTTATTAGAAACAGCATTGATTTAGTATTATGGAAGTACATAAGAGTGTAGTAGATTCCCTGAATGACCTGCTAAAGGAAAACTGCGATGCTAAGCGCGGTTACAGGAAGGCAGCTGAACAGTTAGACGATCCTTCATTGAAGGGATTGTTTATGAACCTATCTGAACAGCGCGACAATTTTAAAAAAATAGTTCGAGAAGAAATTTTGAGCCTAGGTGGTGAGCCTCAAGCATCCCGACAGGTAGATGGTCCTATTCAAAATGCATTTGCTCAACCTGATCTCTTACTGGTGCTTAACACTGTCGAGAAAACACTAAGTGGTTGCCTGCAAATAGAGATAAATGCTTTGCAAGCTATGAAGCAACGAATAGCTCAGTATAAGGTTAAAGAATCTACTCACCAGCTATTGATGGGGCAATTAGAGTATATCCGACTCACAGTGCTCGATTTAAGGGCACTGCCTGATGAGCGAACACCCGTACTAAACTTTTAGTATAGAGATTTGTGACCGGCTGCTTGCCGGTTTTTTTATGCTAAAAACCCTTGTTGCCAGACAATTACTTGGGGCCAGTGTTTTGCAATAAGGGGGATATCCCAAGCAATAAAGCTAGAGGAGCCATCGCGATTATGGTTCACCGGAATTATAAGCTTACCACCTTGCCAGCGGCAACGTCCGGCTCGAGTTTCATCAATCGTAGCCTCTCCATTCTCTAGCTTCTCCCATAGTGGTGCCAGTTGTAGCAAGACCACTTTTTGGAAGGTAGCCTGATGAAGTTGTTTCGTGTCTTTTTCTGTACTATCTAAAATACCATAAAGCAGATAGTCAGCTTTGATTTTATAAAACTCTGAATAGCGTCTTGTCTTATCTGAGTGCTGATCGCGCCGATACCGAAAAGTAATATCTTGATAGGTAGCGTACTGACCGGTCCGGAAACGCTCCTGAACGGTCACCAAACTCCCATCGGGCTGGCTAAATACTCGGTCAATGCCGTGCTGAATATCTAGTTCTTCCTTCTCATCGTTGTTCAGCCGAAAAGGTTCCCAGCCTATTGGAAGGTAAACTTGAGGAAGGGCAATTTGCCGATGGACAAAATCAGTGAAAGTTCGATCTTGATAGTATGATGTTCCTTGAGATTTCATAGCCTCTCAAGAAACAGCTTCTACTGCTTAATTGCTGAGCCATTGCGATAGGAAGCTTACGATGTAAACAATCGCTTTATTTTATCAGGAGCATATTCCACTTTAGCTTTTGAAAAGTTGTCAGTTACTAGGCTGTAATCACTCTCCCGGAACACATAAAATTTTATTGTTAAGCCTTTAGGTAAGGCTTTTTTCAGTGGCTTCCAGCTAGAAGGTTCTTCAAAGCAAATAGTAGTTACTTGATGCTGACTCTTATAAATATGATAATGTAACGTAATAGTGATTGGCTCAAAGGTTTGCTCCCGCAAACACAGTAAATGGGCGCAAGCCTGCCGGATTCGAGTATCCTGCGGAGGAATAAATTGGGTTTGAAAGTACTTAAACGAAGCCTGTATTCCCGCTACCGTAACGGGTTTTTTCCTAACCCCCTCTAAACGTAGCATATTGTCCTTTAAGGATTGCTTTAACTCGTCGTAGGAATCTTGGTACTGCTCACTTATCGCTGTTATTTCTTGTAGGTAAGTCCCTGTCTTTTTTAGCGTATTAACCGTAAGCTTTCGTTCGTAAAGTGTTTCCCTTTGCGTAGCATCTACGGTATATCCTTCGCTGATTTTCTGTAGACGAGGATGCAAAACATTACGGCATAAGTTGTTTTCGTTGTTGTTGCAGAGAATACACTGCCGACTTCCGCCATCTTCTTCATTGAGCTCCAGAATGGCCTGTCCGGTAGTGCCTGATCCGGCAAAAAAGTCTAGAAATACACCTTCATGCTTATTAATTAGCCCTAAAATGTGCTTGAGTAAAACAGTAGGCTTAGGGTATTTAATAGGGCTGCCCGAACCGAAAATTTGCTTTAGCTCCTTAGTACCGTGACTGGTAAGCACGTTATTAATTACGGATGAAGCAGGATTGTACTCGCTCCTCAATTCCGAAAGATACTTCTTCAGCAGGAAGCGTTTACCTGATTCTTTGGGAAAAACCAGCTTACCTGACTTTTTCCATTCTTTTACCCGCCGTTTGGCAAAAGCCCAGTAGCGTCCGTCGGGCGGATAGTATATTTCTCCCGTATGGGGATTTTTTATGGGAAAACGATCTTTCTCCGTTCCCGAAGCTGCCGAAGGATTATCCGGCATCCAGGGTCCGTTCGGATCGTTGTCCCGATTTACGTACTTACTAAAATCTTTAGGTACTCCTTTCAGTTGAAAGTTCGCCCGGTCTTGGGTATAAACTAAAATGTACTCATGATCGGTGGCAAACTTATTGGCGGCATCATTAGGAGTGGTGCGATTTACCCACACAAAGTTTCCAATGAAGTTATCGGAGCCAAACAAACCATCGCACAACAGTTTTAAATGAGCCATTTCCCGATCATCAATTGAGATGAGTAGCACTCCATCATTGGTTAGTAGTTCTTGTGCTAATCGTAGACGATGGTACATAAAGTTCAGCCACTTACTATGCCGATTGGCAGAAGACTTATCCTTACGATTATCGTGGTAGGTTAAGTGCCGATTCCCCGTATTGTAGGGTGGATCAATGTAGATAACGTCTACCCTTTGGGCGTGGGTAATAGTTAGTGCCGAGAGCGTGTGGTAATTATCCCCCTCAATAATGTAATGAACAGGTGATTCATTTTCCCCTTCAATGTCTAACGAAGGTACTGGTTTTAGGGCCGGAAACATTTGCTCGGCCATTTCCACCACCGTTTCGGGTTGATCACTTTCTTCCCATACCAAGCCAAACCGCTCATTAGGCGGAACAATCAAAGCATCGAATAATATCTTGAGTTGATCCAAAAGAAAATTAGGCTACGATTAATCGGCTTAAATTACGCTTTCTTAGTCAGAATGAAAAAGCCCAGGCGATTACTTCAAAATAACGGATGATGTTAGAATTTCATCTTAGCTTTGGCTACGATAGCCCTAGTAAACCATAGTACTCAAGCAGAATAGTAGTGGCATTATGGGTGAAGTGCCCGACAACACCGTAAACCAAGGTTGAGTACCGATTTCTAAAGTACGCAAGCAAGAGCCCGAAGGGAATAAGCCAAACCAGACTGAGCAGTGAGAAATGAACCAACCCAAACAAGAATGCTGAACCCCAGACTGCTGATTTTCGCCCAGCAATCTGATCTAAGTTAGTAAAAACGAAGCCTCGGAATGATAGCTCTTCAAAAATAGCGGGACACATAGCAGTAATGACCAAGTTCAGCAGTAGTGGGTTGGCTGCGTCCTCAAACAGTGGTAGAGAAGTATAGCTTTCCTCAAATAGCACCAGATTTAAGCTATCCATTGATAAGGAAACGAGGAATCCGGTAGTAACTCCAATTATTACGATTAACATGAGGGGTTTGAACTCTATTTTTGAGAAAAAAAGTGTCCAAACGGTTGGTTGTAGGTACGCGAAGACCAGATCAATAATAGCGAATGCAACCGTCCAGATAACCAAAATCTCCAAGGAGTCTTCTGTGAAAGCAGCAACCAGCAAGAGAATAATAGAAAGAATGGTGTAAACTGAGAGGTACTTGAGGTTGCGTCGATATTTCTGGTTGTTCTTTACCGCTCTTTTCATCAACGAGGGGTTTCGTTGACCGCATTGTCCGCAGAAATTGAAATTAGCGCTCTGCCAGCTTCCACAATTAGGACAGGTCTCTTGACTAGGAACTTCAGCTAACATTCAATTCTTTTAATTGAGCAGAGTACTCCTGGTAATCCTTTGCTGAACTAATTCCCTTGATAAATATTACGATAAAGATAATTTTAACAAAAAGCCCCTGGAAGAGTAGCGCAGGATCTACCAGTACTACCGACAACTGGAGCAGTATCCATAAGGCAAATGCTGCCAATATGCCGACTAAGGGTTTTTTGTTTACCCATACTAAACAGCCAATAAATATCAGAGCAGCAACCAAGCTGCTTATTCCGTCAACAAAGGTTACTTCTTCAGATAAGTAGTACAGGCCAAAAAGAACATTTGAAGCAATGATAATATACAGCACAATTTTTACGTTCTTCAGCTTCTTCTTAGCATCGTCTACTACATCTTGCTTAATCTTAATCCGATACTCATACTTATCCTGCTCCGATTGATCGGCTTTTTCGGGATAACCACAGTTGGGGCAAAAAACATCTTCGGCACCCAGTGGCGTACTACACTTAGAACATGATGCTAATTCTTCCATTTTTTTATCATAAAGGATAAAGTAAACCATATTTTACGCATGCATTAGCATAATGGCTCCTGTCTTTTAACACACAATATAAGCCCAACCTGTTGCTCAAAATCGTCATTATTAGCAGAAAAACTACATAGGTAGTAGTTGGTGGTACTTATACAAAAAGATGGTCGTGCGCATCCCCAAACCTTATCGCCCGAGAGTAGTAAAATATTGGCAACCACAAGATAAGGGCCACTTTGATTTGACGGTAGTATTGCGTTTCTTCAATCAAGCTGCACGAACCAACTGATAGTTATGGATAAGATTAACGCCTTTGTCTTTGATGCCTACGGCACGTTGTTTAACATCAACTCGCTGGACGAACGGTTAGCGCACTACTTCGGTAAACAAGCAGAGGCAATTAGTACAACTTGGCGGCGGAAGCAACTAGAATATACTTGGCTGCGGGCACTAATGCAACGGTACGCCCCCTTCTCGCAGGTAACTCAAGATGCGCTCACTTACTCCTGCCAGCTAGCCAAAGTGAAACTCACTGATGAAATCCGCATGGATTTGCTCCACCGCTACGGTGTACTGAAAGCCTACCCGGATGTGCCGGGTGTGTTGCAACAGTTATCGCAAACGCATCGGCTGACAATTCTATCCAATGCTGACCCTAGCTTCCTAGAACAAGCCGTAGAAAATAACCAACTAAATAGTTACCTGGAAGCGGTACTAAGCGCCGATACACTACAAACCTTTAAAACTGCACCGCAGGTATACCAACTAGCGGTAGACACTTTGCAACTACCCCCTGAACAAATTGCCTTCGTTACCTCTAACCCCTGGGATGTAGCCGGAGCTAAATCCTTCGGTCTCATTACCGTGTGGATTAACCGGGGCAACATTCCTGAACAGCTCGGCTTCTCAGCTGACCATGAAATAGCGGGGCTTAAAGAACTGCAACGAACTTTAATCTCCTCTACATGATATGCCAGATACCAAACCAGGATTCGCAACGTATTATCTAGCAATTGTGTTTAATAGTTAATTCTTAAGACGCTTTGCTATCATGCTTACACCCTAGCTGTTCTGTAGACAGTGGACTATCAACTGCAGACTATCTTATGGAACGCAAACAATTCCTTAATTTTTGCCGTAAACAATAGAAACTATTACCTCAACTACTACACCTACATGAGCTTTATTGGAAATCTACTTTGGATTATTTTGGGAGGATTTATTATTGCCTTAGAGTATCTGATCTCAGGGCTGTTGATGTGCCTAACTATCGTTGGCATCCCCTTCGGAATACAATCATTTAAGCTGGCCGGCGCTAGTCTCTTTCCCTTCGGCAACGAAGTGAAGGATGCACCCAACCGCGGTTCAGGTATTTCTACCCTTTTGAACGTCATCTGGATATTAATTGGTGGCATTTGGATTACTCTAACCCACCTAGTGCTAGGCTTAGTGCTTTGCCTAACCATTATCGGCATACCATTTGGGTTGCAGCATTTTAAGTTAATGAAACTGAGTTTTACTCCCTTCGGCTATGAGTTTGGTGATGTAACCCCTCCCCGCCGATAATTTGCCTTCCATGCAGTTCTGCTACGTGGTGAGTGTAGTTGTCTATCTGTAGGATTACCTCGCCACTTTGTAAGTGAGAGCGGCTGTTGTTCCGGCAACCTTCCTGACACCGTCAGCAGACTTGCCAGGACACTGGATAGCTTCCTGACACCATCAGCAGCCTTGCCAGGACATTGGATAGCTTCCTGACACCGTCAGCAGCCTTGCCAGGACACTGGATAGCTTCCTGACACCGTCAGCACGCTTGCCGAAGTACTTGATCGCGTCCTGACACCGTTAGCACGCTTGCAGGGATGCTTGAATACCTCCTGACAGTGTTGATGGCCCTACTGTAGTACTACACACCTGACTAATTGTATCTAAGCACTAAGTTGTCTGTTACCCACGCATCAATGCTCGGATGGATTAAGAAATCAAGTAAAAGTTCTACTATTCGTAGG
>NZ_JBARYM010000878.1:0-1911 GCF_049647865.1 Tunicatimonas sp.
CAGTACGAGTTTATAGCTCAGCCTAAGATTACTAGTATAGAGCTCCAAGCCAACCTCTACCCCTACAAGCGCGATGCCTACTTTGACGCAGCGGTGGTGATGGTCAATAAAACCAATGAGCCAATAGACTCACTCCACCTGTCCAGTAATCAGTTGACTGACTTCGCGCTACTGTATCAGGGCCAGCCGTTGGACTACCGCTTTCCACTGAACTATGACCAACCCAAATTCCAGATTTTCGGTGCAGCACCGCAGCGAGACTGGTACAAGATTTATAAAATGCCCCGCACGTTGATGCCCGGCGATACTATTGAACTACAAATAACGAGTAGTATCGAGAACACCGGCTTCGCTAACAGTGGCTTTAGCCGTGAGGTAGTTTACAACGGCACTTTTGTCGGGGGTGGCTTACCCGAAATAGGTTACAGTGCCCAAAATGAAATTAGTAGCGATGAAAAGCGTAGAGAATATGATCTGCCGGAAAAGATCAATGACCTACCTCCCCACGATGATATTTATGGTCAGCAAACGCTACTTTTTACTAACGATGCCGACCTAATTAATTTTGAGGCAGTACTTAGTACTGTGCCGAGCCAGATCGCCATTGCTCCGGGCTACATCCAGAAGGAGTGGGAAGAAGACGGGCGCAAGTACTATCACTACGTGCAAGATACTCCTATTAAGGCATCCTTCAATATTGTATCGGCGGAGTATGACGTATACACTGATCAGGTAAAACTGCCCGATGGTCAAGAGGTGGCAATTGAAATATTCTATCACCCTGAACACGATTATAACCTTGATCGGTTTGCTGCTGCCTACAAAGATGGATTAGAATATTTCTCCAATACGTACGGTAACTTCCAGTTCCGGCAGATGCGCCTGCTAGAATTCCCACGTTACGCAGGCTTTGCCCAGTCGTTTCCCAATACGGTGCCCTTCTCCGAAAGCTTCGGTTGGCTAGCCGATTTGAGCGACCCTAATAGTTTTGATTATACTTACTACGTAACCGCTCACGAGCTAGCTCACCAGTGGTGGGGACATCAGGTCACCCCCAACTACACTAGAGGCTCCAATTTAATATCAGAGGCATTGGCCGAGTATTCAGCCCTGGTGCTTACCGAGCGTAAGTATGGAAAGGACAATATGAAGCGCTTTTTAAAAGACGAGTTGGACCAATACCTACGGGGACGGGCCAACGAGAGTAAAAAGGAAAATACATTTATCAACTGTAACCGCCCCTACCAATGGTACAACAAGGGAAGCCTTATCTTGTACGCCCTACGTGACTACATCGGTGACTCAGCAATAGATGCAGCCGTACGCAACTTTCGTGATGAGTTTGCCCTGCGTGAAGAACCTCCGTATCCCGGCAGTAGCGACCTGTACCGTCACCTTAAAGCAGTCACCCCGGATAGCTTACAGTACTACCTGGAGGATACCTGGAATAAGATTACCCTTTACGAAAACAAGACCGAAGAGGCCACTGCCGCTCTACAGTCTGATAGCACGTATTTAGTAAAGCTAGACATCAAGTCGGCCAAGCTCTACGCCGATAGCCTAGGGATGGAAACTCCAGCCAACTACAACGGCGACTACATAGATGTGGGTATTTTTGCCGCCGACGGTACTGACGAAAATGGCCGTACTAAGACTAATCCGATCTACTTGCAGAAGCACAAACTTGCCCCCGGTGAGCATACGCTGGAGATTACGGTAACGGAGGAACCTGCCAAAGCAGGCATAGATCCTTACAACAAGTTAATAGACCGGGTACCAGATGACAACTTAATCAGCGTAGATTTAGATTAGGTAGGCTGAAATCAGATTATATGGTGGTATGTTATTAACTGCAATTGCTCTTGCAGAACTTTACATTATGAACCACGCTTATTGTTATTACTGTATGAC
>NZ_JBARYM010000879.1:0-4411 GCF_049647865.1 Tunicatimonas sp.
TATTAGGGAACCACCGCAATCTTTCCGACAAAGGTTTCGGAACCATTGGCTGATGCGCTAAAAACCAGATATACTCCTGATTGCACCCGGTCGCCGGTGTAGGCGCGTAAATCCCAGGTGGCAGTACCACCCTCGGCTTGTAGCTCCTGCACCAATACTCCCGAAACAGTTGTGATCTTCACCGTAGCTTGATTGACCAAGCCTTGCATGCCTACTAAACCGTCAAAGCTCTGCCGCACTGGGTTAGGAAATAGTTTCACTGACTGATGGGTAAAAGTGCCTTCAGTGGCAGTGCTGCGGAAAGAAACTACTCCCCGGTCGGTAGCTACGAACACTTCCCCACTCCGATTGTCCACTGCAATATCCAGGATGACATCCGAAATCAGCGGACTATTTTCAGTAGTGAAATTATACACTAGCTCTTCACCGGTCTCAGAAAATAGCCAAAGCCCTGCATTGGTTCCAATCCATTTACGGTTTCCTCCGTCTACCGCTACTGAAGTAACAAATTCGCCCAGCAATAGAAACTGTCGATCAAACACTGGCTTAAGCAAAGTAGCGTCGCTAAACACCTGCTCGGGAGCTGGAAAAAAAGCGACACCTTCATTACCGGTAAGCCAAAGCTGTCCGTCCAAATCTATCGCCATATCGGTTAACTGCCGCCCCGGGAGCTGAGAAGAATTAACTACATCGCTCACAAACAAACGATCGTTACTCTCGAGATCAAATACGAGCAAATCGCTCCCCGGCTGGTTTACGTTCTGATTGCCAATTATCATCCACAACTGCTGCCCAAAGTCCTGTACCAGTTGCCGAGGGTATCTTGCTGAACTATTATTGAATGCTACTTGCTGCCAACTGTTATCAGCTAGATCAAATAGATGTAAAGAAGATACGGCGTTATAGTTAGCCACCCAAAGCCGATTCTGGTTAGACAGTAGTGCCGTAACTTGGTTGTTCTCTAACGTGCTACCAGTACTTGATTGATCGAGGACTGAAAAACCTTCCTGTCCATCCCACTGTAAAACTCCCTCACCTAAACTGGAGAAGTAGTATTGCTGGGTAGTTTCTGCGTAGGTAACTTCTGTCAGTCGGGAAGCGATCGGTAGATCAGTATAGTTTTGCCACCGCCCATCCGAAAATATCGCGTAAGCTCCGGGAGCATCGGTCTTTAATGCTACCAATGACCCATTGACATAACGTAGCTTTTGAATATTATCAGCTATTGGACCATTGGGTAAGAACTGTTCTGCCTGCCCATTAGTAATCCGCAGTAATCCTCGCTGTTCATCGGCAACCCACAGTTGTTCCCCAACCTCAACAATATCTTGAGCAAAACGGATTGCCTCATTTTCTAAAGCCACCACTTCCCCCATTGCAGTCAAACGAAAGGGTTGACCATTGGCTAGTGCCAGCAGTCCATCGGAAGATGATGACAGTTTATTAAATCCTACTTCGGTAGTGAGCGAAGTTGTCACCCATTGACCGTTAGTATAACGATATACACCCTGTTGATCCACCGCTACGAATAGTACCTCCTCTGATACTACCAGATGCCGAGTAGCTTCTGCCCCCGCGACAATATCAAAGCGCTGCCAAGTATCAAAATCCTGGCGATTAACCAGTGGGTCTAGGGCGTTGGCAATAACTCCCACTTCGGTTGCCAAAAAAATACTATCATTGATAATCGCCGACTGATAAATCGTTATCGTTTCTCCCACCGTTCCTAGCTGAACGTAGGACTCTTGAATTTGCCACGGCTCATCCTGATTCAAATCCAGCGATAAAACCCGCACTCCAGCAGAAGTAGACAGATACACTAATTCTTCGCTTACCAGTATATCGTAAATGACTTCTGCTTCGCTTCCTTCATCTCGAATAAGGGTAAAAGGATAAACCTTGCCATCAGTAATTAAATCTATCACTCCACTCTGGTAAGCTATAACCAAGCCTATCTCTGAGTTATACTGCATAGCAGTGATGCCCACGTCCGAAAGACCATCATTCTTAGAAAGTATTTGGAGATCGTTGTCAGACCGGTTCAGGTAAAATAATCCGTGCTGAGCTGCTACGTATATCTGTTCTGGCGTAACTTCAATAATACGACTATCTTGATAAGAAAAATGAGTTCGCCA
This sequence comes from Tunicatimonas sp., assembly GCF_049647865.1. NCBI lineage: Bacteria > Pseudomonadati > Bacteroidota > Cytophagia > Cytophagales > Catalimonadaceae > Tunicatimonas > Tunicatimonas sp. The sequence continues at coordinate 2,136 of NZ_JBARYM010000879.1, forward strand.
GGTTTCAATAGGAATGCTGGACTGCGCTAGCAATAATTGGCTGAAGCCTAGAGAAAACAAAGCAAATACTAAACTTCTCATAGTGCCTTAACGGGTAGAAGTATTTTCCTCGTCTTTAGCCTGCTTTTTTTTGTGTTCTTCCTGGTAGAAATAGTAGCGGCTACGTGCTTCATACTGGTCGCGGGCACCTATTTGTATCTGATCGGAAGAGTCATCTAAACGATAGGAGAATGATGCTGCCGCCCCCGACACTGCGCAAATGGCGTGAGTTTTAGTAACGTATTCGGCAATCGCCAGCAGGTAGGGCATTGCCCCGAAAGGTTTTCCTTCGTAATCCATATCCAATCCGGCTACAATGACCCGCTTACCCTGATTAGCTAACTCGTTACAGACAGCTACAATTTCTTTATCAAAGAACTGAGCCTCATCAATACCTATCACCTGATAACCCTCCACTTGCTGAAGAATATCTTGAGCGTGATTTACACTAATGGACGAAATGCTCGTTTGATTGTGAGAAACTACGTGGTTCTTGTCGTAGCGGTCGTCCAGAACAGGCTTAAAGATACGAACAGGTTGCTTGGCAATAATAGCTCGGTTAAGTCGCCGAATGAGTTCTTCGGTTTTGCCGGAGAACATACAGCCACAGATAATTTCAATCCATCCGGTATACGGTTTGCCTAGTGGAAGGCCACCTACTTGGGGTTCGGTAAACATATTGCCCGATCTTTGCTATAGTATTGGTAACTAATTATTGAAGAATTAGATTGTATTAGTGAAAAGAGATTATTTTCTTCGGAATAACGCAAAAGAAACAAATAACCGTATGGAGCGCAAACTTGATCGAGCGTTAATAGAACAATACAGTGAAGAATTTACTGAGAAGGTACTTTCGCCAGCTTACGCTGATAACAAGCAACTAAGCGGACAAGCTATTCTCAACCTCACTCCGGTGAAGCAAATTAACTTATTGGTTATTAAGGCCCTGTTTGATCAGTGGCAAAAAGAAATCGATAAGTTGCGTAGCCCTTATTTTGACTATGAGTCAGAAGAAGTACAGCAAGCACTAGACGATTTTATTAATACGCTTTCACAACATATTTCGGTAGGTCGCAATCACCTTCAGCCGTTGGTTGAACAAGCTGTTCAAGATACTTTATATTTAGTGTTTAACCCCACTGTTTACTACCAGCAGCAAGTATCAAATATTGTTACTGAAGGTATTCAGGAGGCAGATGTACTCACTTGGCTAAAGTACACTAAGATCAATCGGCCTTTACTGGAATTATACATTGATAAATTTCGGCAACAGTCGGCCTCCGTGCTTGATGCCGATACAGCGACTCACTTACTTGACGAAACGATTAATGAATTTTCTAGCCCACTAGAAGATTCTTCTCCCTACGTGGCTGGCTTTTCAGAAATATATTCCTTCGAGCCTGATCAGTTAGTAGCCGACGATGAATTGGAGCACACAGAAGAAAAACCGACATTAACTTCAGATCCTGAAATTGAGGGGGATACTGATCAAGAAGTAGTCACACCTACTGACCCACGCACACTTCATGATTACTTGAGCGGGCAATCATCAGCGAATACTACGCTCACTGAGATTCAAAAGAAACATAAGATGGAAAGCATCCGCGAATACATTGGCGTAAATCAGCGCTACATGTTTATTCGTGAACTTTTTGGTAATGATCCTCAAGAGTATCAACAGGCTATTCATGAAATAGACCAAAAAAGCTCCTACGTAGAAGCATTCAACTTTCTACGCCACGAGTTTGCTCAGAAATATCATTGGAAAATGGATTCAGAGGAAGTGGTAGAACTGCTAGAGATTGTTTCTAAGCGATACAACTAACGAAATGATAAATAATGATTGGTGATGAATGAGTAATGATCAGTTAATGACAGTGCTCCTATTTATTAGTCATCATTCATAGTTAGTCATTAAACTACCGAGTTAGCATTTGCAAGCGATGAGCATCAAGCTTAAGCAGAATGAAAAGCAAGATAGTAAATGCCCACAGTGAAGAACCGCCGTAACTAAAGAAGGGCAGCGGAATTCCAATGACTGGAAACAAACCGATAGTCATGCCAATATTTACCGCAAAGTGAAAGAAGAGAATGGCCGCTACGCTATAACCGTAGACTCGGGCAAAACTAGACTTTTGGCGTTCGGCAATAATTGTGACTCGGTACAGCAGCCAGACAAATAGCACAATCAGTACCGCACTGCCCATCCAACCGTGCTCTTCACCAATGGTACAGAA
>NZ_JBARYM010000880.1:0-8399 GCF_049647865.1 Tunicatimonas sp.
TTTCCTTGAAAGTGCCAGGCACAGCCACCAAACCCGCTTGTGCGGTAGCAATAGTGCGGCGGGATAACTGATGGGTAAAACCAAACGCTAACAAACGAAGAGAAGCATTACTATCTGAAATTGCTCGCTTGGTTTGAGTATTGAGTAGTACCTGCAAGGATGGAGAATATTGAATGGTGCTGCTACGTAGCAAATATGGGAATGTACGGTAGTCAGGATCGTTTGTTAAAGGAGCGCTTTCTGTTAACAAGGCTTCAAATGGAAGATACAAGAGAGGGCCATCCGGAACCAGGGTAAGATTATCCGGGAGATTGCCATCCTGGAAAGCCGGAGCCAAGCATACCTGAAAGATATAAAATGCCAAAGCTAAGTACTCTCCGGTTTCTTGTTCATAGTTGTCGGGTGAAGGTCCCTGTTGAAGTAGTTGCCGTAAGCGCTGAATAGCTCCTTCTAATCGCTCAGAAATAGGCGTCCGATAAAATTGAATGCCCTCATGTGATAATCTCAGCGCGTAAATGTGATTAATACCCCAGAAGAATTCGATAATGTTTTGTCGTTGCTCAGATAAATTTTGTTCAATCTTACCCCAGGGTAGAGTGGGGGAAGCATACTTCAATTGTACATAGCTCGGATACGCGGAAGCTAACTTTTCCTGTAAACGAGTTTGACGGCGGTGCAGACTGAAGCGTTTCCTTTGCAGTGAATCTAGCGTAGTTTGGTTGGGGGTAGGCTCGCGTCGTTCTTCCGTCATCTCACTAACTAGCCGAGTCATTTGAGCTTTTATAGCCCGTTCTTCTCGCTGCAAACTTTCTGAAACTCCGAGGCTACTGCGAGTGGCAACATCGCGTAATACATCCCACAAGATGACCGCTTTGCTGCGCTCCATAAAGTAAAGTCCCTGCCGAGCGTAGGCTTCGTCCTGGGTAGCTTCGTAGGCTAAGTAGCAACAGGCTACCGCCATCTCATACGACGATTTTTGTGTTTCTAAGAGCTGAAGCTGCGAGCTTTCGTACTCATACGAAATGCGGTGCCAGTGCATCAATGAATCGGCCTTAGCAAAAGTGGCAATAGCTAATGTAAGGTCACCTAACCGCTCATGCTGTTGATAGCGCTGATAGAGCAGTTCCGCTTTAGTACTTAAGGTTCCAAACACGCGAGAGTAGTCCGCCAACTGTTCCCAGCTAGGATTTGCCAATATTTTATCTTGTGTAAACCCAGGTATTTCAGCAATTATTGCCTGTTGTTGAAAATAAAGAGCAGAATCCAACTGCCGCTGCTCCTGATAATAGCGACTAAGTCCTTCTAGTACTCGAGCAGTTTCAGGGTGAATATTTCCGTAGAAGCTACGCTTTAGTTCTAAAGACTGAGTAAGGTAACGATGAGCCGTAGCGAAATCGTGAAGTTGAGTATACGTGTTACCTAAATACTGGTAGCCATCGGCCTGGTCGGCTACGCTTTGCGGATAGTTGTGGTGCGATGCAATCTGCTGGGCTTGCTGAAAATAAGGTATTGCCTTTTCGTACTTTTCCTGGTCAGAATATAGTAAGCCTAAATTATTATAGTATCGGGTGAGATCAGAGTTCATATTACCGCCCGACTCAAGTCCTTGTTCAATGGCACTCTCATAAGCAGCAATTGCGGCGGGGTACTGCCGTAATTGGTGATAAATAGTGCCCAGCAAAGAATAGCACACCCCCAGATTAATACTTTGGGTTGCTTTAGCGATTTGTGTTGCTTGTAGCGCGTAATCTAATGCAGCGTAATAATCTTCCCGATGCTGATGAACGGCCGACAAATTATACAATAATAGTAACAACGAAGCTTGGGAACTGCTCGACAGCGATTGTAGGTGGCGCAATGCCTTCTCGTAGAAATTTTCCGCCTCAAGGTAGTTGCCAAAATAGTAGTTATGCTCATCAGCAATTCCGCTGTAGATTCGTACCAATTGTAGTGTATCCGGATTGAATAGAAGGGCGCGCTCATAGTGGTAAATAGCGGATTCAGGCTGTATCTGATCGCTATAACTCTTTCCTAGCTCAAAGTGAGCCTTTACCTTTAAGCTACTATCTTGGGTATTTCGAATGGCCTTAATTAAATGATCAGTAGCAGCCGTTAATTGATCGAGGCGAAGTTGGGATCGGCCTAATTCATAGTAGGCCCAAGCCTGATGGTCAGGGTCCGATTGTTTGGTCAGTACTTGTTCAGCTACTAATGCCGCGCTATCAAACTGTCTCGCCTGTGAGTATAACCGAGACTGCTCTAGCGAACTATCAGGCAGTATTGGCTGCGCCTGAATAGCGAAAGAAAGAAACCATAGGTTAAGTAGGGTAGCTGTGTAGCGGATAATCTTATCCATTCGTCAAAGATTGGTAAAATATGGCATCATAGGAAATATACCAGCTTAAAAAATACTTTTATGGTTTAGGTTGCGAGGTGTAGGGGGAAAGGTTTAATTTTGAAGGGAAGTATAAAGAGCGAAGTTCATAGGCGGAAGTAATGTGCAATGTCTAGAGGTAAGCGGCAAATAATAATTGAACAATGAACAGTTCAGCAATATAACAATCGAGCAATAGAACCAATCAACCATTTAATATATGAAAACTGTAGACGATATTAATTTCTCTGGAAAAAAAGTATTAGTCCGAGTAGACTTTAATGTACCACTCGACAAAGGGTTCACTATTACCGACGATACTCGGATGCGAGCGGCAGTACCAACCATTAAAAAAATTCTTAATGATGGGGGAGCAGCCATTCTAATGTCTCATTTAGGTCGTCCGAAGGAAGGGCCGGAAGAAAAGTTTTCGCTAAAGCACGTAGTAAGCCATCTTTCGGATTTGCTGGACGGTACGCCCGTACATTTTGCCAACGATTGCGTAGGCGATGAAGCAGAATCTAAGGCGAACAGCCTACCAATGGCCGAAGTTCTCTTACTGGAAAATACCCGCTTTCATAAAGGCGAAACGAAGGGCGACAAAGAATTAGCGGCGCAAATGGCCAAACTAGGCGATGTATACGTGAACGATGCGTTTGGTTCGGCTCACCGGGCTCACTCATCTACTACAGTAGTTGCGCAACATTTTAGTGAGAAAGCCTGTGGTTACGTAATGCAAGCCGAACTAGACAATGCCCAAAAACTGATGGACAGTGCTCAGCATCCCTACGTAGCCATTATGGGAGGTGCAAAAATCTCGGACAAAATCGGAGTAATTGAAAACCTACTCGATAAAGTAGATGACCTGATTATTGGTGGTGGAATGAGCTATACATTTTTTAAGGCAATGGGAGGCAAGATTGGCAGTTCATTGGTAGAAGATGATAAATTAGATCTGGCGAATGAACTTATTAAAAAAGCCAAAGAGAAAAACGTGCATTTACACCTACCCATTGATTCGGTGATAGCCGATAAATTTGATAACGAAGCAAATATCAAGGTAGCCAATAACCATGCTATTGAAGATGGCTGGATGGGGCTAGATATTGGGCCGGAAGCTCAGGAAGTATTTGCCGACGTGATCGCCCGCAGCAAAACCGTACTTTGGAACGGGCCAATGGGAGTTTTTGAGATGGAGAACTTTGCTCAAGGAACCAAACGAATTGCCGAAGCAGTAGTAGCCGCTACCAAGAATGGCGCATTTTCTCTAATCGGTGGCGGAGATTCAGCGGCGGCGGTAAATACGCTGGGCTACGGCGATGATGTTTCCTACGTTTCTACCGGCGGTGGCGCTTTACTAGAATATATGGAAGGAAAAGAATTGCCGGGAGTGAAAGCTTTAGGTTGAATTATATGAACTGTAGACTAACAACTGTCAACTAAAAGTATGATCATTTCCCCCGCTCGTCGTCTTCAGCAAGTAGAGGAGTACTACTTTTCGCGTAAGCTCCAGCAAATTCGGAAGATGAATGAGGCGGGTGAGGATGTGATTAACCTCGGCATCGGTAGTCCGGATTTACCCCCTTCTCCTAAAACGATAGAGGTTCTCAACGAAACAGCCCAACAATCAGATGCTCACGGCTATCAGCCCTACCGGGGAATGGTGAGTTTGCGTCAATCAATGGCGGAGTGGAGTGAGCGTACGTTCTCAGTGGAATTAAATCCTGAACAAGAAGTGCTACCTTTAATGGGCTCCAAAGAAGGCATCACGCATATTTCAATGGCTTTCTTAAACCCGGGCGATGAGGTGCTAGTGCCATCATTAGGCTATCCGGCGTATACTGCCGTTACGCGCATGGTGGAAGCGCGAGTGCAACCCTATCCGCTTCAGGAAGGAACGTGGCAGCCAGATTTTACGGCACTAGAGAATATAGATACCGGACCGGTGAAGTTACTGTGGTGTAACTATCCGCATATGCCTACTGGGGCTCCGGCCCAATACGAAGTATTTGAAAAACTAGTCACTTTTGCCCGAGAAAGAAACATATTGATCTGTCACGATAATCCTTACGCACTGGTGCTGAATAAGAATCAACCAATAAGTATTTTGTCGGTTCCAGGCGCTAAGGAAGTAGCGATTGAACTACACTCGCTCAGCAAATCGCACAACATGGCGGGCTGGCGAATTGGCTGGATTGCCGGAGCGGCGGATTATTTGAACGAAATTATTAAAATAAAAAGCAACGTAGATTCGGGGATGTTCAAGGCAGTTCAGCAAGCGGCCACCGAGGCATTACAAAATTCATCGGTTTGGCATCAGCAGCGTAACCAAGAGTATCAGGAACGGCAAAAGATCACCTTCGAGCTGGCTGAAACCTTACATTGCGAGTTTGATCCGCAGCAACAGGGAATGTTTGTCTGGGCACGAATACCAGACAACGAAGAGAGCGCCGAAGCACTAAGCGAGCGTATTTTGCAGCAACATCAAGTATTCATTACTCCGGGCCATATTTTTGGTAACCAAGGAAATCGGTATCTTCGCTTTTCGCTCTGCATTTCTCAGGAGCGTTTGCAAGAAGCTGTTCACCGAATTGCATCGTCCGTATGAATATCACTGTTATTGGATTGGGGTTGCTAGGTGGATCTACCGCCCTAGCATTAAAGGAGCGATTGCCCGCGTGTAGATTAGTGGGAGTAGATACTTCCGACCAGCATGCGGCTCAAGCCCTCACACTAGGAATAGCCGATAAGATTTTGCCATTGCGGGCCGCAGTAAGGCAAGCCGAAGTAGTTATCCTCGCCGTACCGGTGAATACTATTTTGAATTTACTGCCTGATGTAATGAGCCAGATAGATACTAGAGCCGTAGTGGTGGATCTGGGTTCAACTAAAGAGCAAATTTGCCAGGTAGCCGACACGCACCCTCGCCGAAATAGATTTGTGGCGGCTCACCCTATTGCCGGAACCGAGCGATCAGGACCGATTGCTGCTTTCAGCGATCTTTTGCCGGGTAAGCAGATGATTATTTGCGACAAAGAACAGTCCGACATTGATGCGCTGGAGCAAGTAGAGCACCTGTTTCGTAATAAGCTACGGATGAAAATCAGTTACATGGAATCGGCCGCGCACGACCGACATATTGCCTACGTTTCGCATCTGAGTCACGTGAGTTCGTTTGCGTTGAGCAATGCGGTGCTGGCGAGAGAGAAGGATGAGCAAAGCATCTTCGAGATGGCTGGTAGTGGTTTTTCTTCCACCGTGCGGTTAGCCAAGAGCAACCCGGCTATGTGGGCGCCTATCTTTATGCAGAACGCTCAAAACGTTCATCAGTCATTATCTGCTTATATTGACCAGCTCCAGCAATTTAAAACGTGGCTGGAGGAGCAAAACGAAGCGGGAATGTACGAATGGATGGAAAATGCGAACGCCATTAAAACGATATTGTCGGGCATTCAGACCAGCGAACAGAACAAAAGTTAGTCCGTAAGCTTATAAAGGTATTTATTGGATAAATTTGCTTATGAGCAGGTGGTGGGCTACGGTATCAATCATGATACTGCTGTTTGGGTTAGGAAGTAGTGCTGTGAGTCACGCCCAAGCAGATTCTTCTGTTGTGCACAACTTCCCGGATACGTTGAATCTTCGGGTACTATTCGTACAAAAAGGATTACAACTGAGAATACAAGATCAAACGGGAAGCGAGCGGTACTTCTTTACTCCTTGGCACCGCAACTATGTAGGGATAGGAGGCTTTTTGTGGAATATTGGATTTAACCTTTTTCTTCCCGTCTCTCCCCCGGTGCGAGATAGAAATTTAAGACGCTTTGATTTTCAGGGATCACTTTTTGGGCAAAACTGGCTGATAGACGGTATTTACCAGAACTACCGAGGCTTTGTACGAAGCCGAGAGCCATTTAATATGGCATCACCCACCGACCGCCTCATTCAGAATGCCGGGGTAAAAAAAATCCAGACTACTGTTACGTATGTTCCTTCGGGTGAAAAGTTCTCTTTAAGTTTTCCCTATAACCAAGGTTACCAACAACGGAAAAGTAGTGGAAGCTTGCTATTATCTGCCGACTTCTCCTACAAAAACATTAGAGCTTCGAATGGTATTTTACCCCAAGATGAGGTCTCAATTCAGGAACAGCTAAGCTTAGTGGAGTCTTATTCATTCACTGCAATGGTGGGGTACGGGGCTACGCTAATTTATCGCAAGTACTATCTTCACGCCTTTGGACTGACTGGTTTAGGTTTTCAGCGGGTAAACTATCAGACTACAAAGGACAACCGCTTGTTCGCTATTGAACCGGCCTACGATGCACGGGGCGCTTTAGGACGTGACCAGGGTAACTGGTACGCTGGAATCTACGCGGCTTCCGATTTTACTACCACCGATGTGCAGAACTGGCGGTTTGTCGGTCGGTCCACTCAAGTTCGTATTTTTTTTGGCGTACGTTTTAGTGAACCAAAATTTCTACGAAAAATCAAACCTAAGTTTCTTCAGAATATGAAAAGTAGTCCCAGTATTCCGTTGCCCTTCCTTAACTAATAAGAGGAAGATCGTAGCCAAACTGCTGAGCTGTTTGCTGAATGATTGGTAGAACTCGTTCCATCTCCTCTTTGCTCATATTCTCCTGCCAGCGTCCTACTTTCACGCTATGGTCCTGAGTGGAGTAAGCGCGCGATGTGGTGGCTTCATCAAACTGCTCATTATTTTTATTCTGAACCCGATTTGCCCACTGCTGAAGATATTTTTGGTTCGATGATATATCCAAGTGAATTTGTTGGCTAACTGAGTGAGCAAAACGTAGCGCATCAGCCAGCATATCTTCAAAGCGAGTAACCACGGAGCAGCTAGATACCTGAGAAAAGCCTACGGTATTAATATAATCCCAATGATGAGCGCACTGTTCAATCAGCGGACGGTCTAACCACTGCTGCCAATCGAGCGGGCGAGGGTGATGGCCCCAGTTGCGCGCAATCCCTACTTTGAGCGAACAAATAGTATCCAGTGGGTGGCGTACCTGCCAGAAAATCTGTAACGAAGGCAGCTTCTCAATTAGCACCGATAGTGGAAAGGAAAGACCTTCATCCGGCGGAAAACCTTCGCTCTCGCGAGGTACCTTAACGGCTATGGGCTGGGGTGAGTCTTGCTCTAATACTTCAACCAGCGGAGGTTCACTAAAGTAGGAGTAGGAGGGAAGGTGCTGGAATAACTCCCCGAAGATAGAAGTACCACTGCGGCCACAGCCTAAAATAAGTACGTGTTTGTTGGCGACCATTGACCGAATATAGAAAAGAATAAAATTCTCACTACTATAAAGTGTCCGATTTCTGTAACACTCCTCATCAACAGATACTTGTACTAGCAAAGTATGGCAAAATGAAACAACTACCCAACCTTATTCCTACTAATACATTAGGTGATCTTTACTATAGCTACGTGGCGCTCAGTACAATTTTTATAGCACTGCTGGGACTAGCTCTTCCCCAATTTTTACAAGAAATGGAAGTAATTCTGTTTGTGCTAATCATTTTTGTCATTGGCATTCCCCACGGAGCAACTGACCATTTGCTGGACCGCTACCGCAAGGGAAAGAAGTTTAGTTACCGCGCCTTTCTACTCATATACATAGTTTTAGGAGCTATTTATTCAGTATGTTGGTATTTCTTTCCCCTGCCTAGCTTGCTGCTTTTCATTGTTATCTCAACGTATCACTTCGGGCAGTCTCAATTACTGTACCTGCGAATGCCCCAACGCCACTGGCTGAAAGTAGTTAGCTACCTACTGTGGGGCAGCTATACGCTCTGCTGTATCATCCTGTTAAACTGGAGCGAAAGCTGGCAAATTATGGATGAGATTTTTCCTGGCTTGTTCACCCCACTGCTCTCCTACATTGAACTAACCCCCTACCTGCTAGGGTTTCTGTTCCTGGCTAACGTTTCTCTACTCATTTTGCTCACCAGACGAAGTCATATGAACCGCCGGGAACTACTTGGCGAATTATTTAATCTTATATTA
>NZ_JBARYM010000881.1:0-2271 GCF_049647865.1 Tunicatimonas sp.
GAACGATCGATGGTTGATTGGCTTCTTCTTGCTCCACCAGTTCGTAGCGACGGTGCCCGAAGTGGTAACGAACCTTTACGTACGACTCCTCCGCGTTGTAGCGCAACAAAAACGCGAGGTACCCTTCCTGTGCTTGCGTTACCCGGAAACGCCCGGTGAACACCGGATTACGCTCGAAGACATGCAGGTAGCTGTACTGCACCGAATCGGTTGGCCGTCCCTGCTGCTGGTAGTAGTGGTTGCCATCTTCACAACCCACCGTCCATAACTCTTGTTGGGGAGATGAAGTCAGCCAGTGACTAGGCTTTGTCCCGCAGTCTTCATCCTCAAAGTTATCGTAGTAGCGGAATCCGTAAGCTGGCTCAACTACGATGATGAGCAGCAGCAGGATCACGATCCGACCAAGAAATAATTTGTTTCTCATGCCCACTCAGTTACAGTTATCCTTTGAAGTTTTTTACATGGCGGGCAATCACTTGCATGGCGCGGTCGGGTTCGGCTACGCTGCGGGGGTAGTAGTAGTAGATCAGTTGATCCACATCGTGCGATAACACCTCGGGCAGTCGTTGATCCATCAGGGCAATATCTTTGGTGGCGAGATTGTGATTCTCGATCAGCCACAGCGTTTTACGGTCATTCTGACGGGCTACCTTGAGAAATTGCTCGCCCGCCTCGGCTCCTAGCAAATTCTTACCGTTACTTTCGTCCTTGCCCCCATCAGAGCGGTACCAGGGGCGGCCATCGCAGCCCAGGTAGTCCAGATAGGGAATTTGGGCTACTGTTTGTATCAGTCTGCTTTTATGCGCTTGTTCAAAAAGGCAAGTAGTTATGTCTGGATAATTTTCTTTGATAAACTGATTCAAGCGACCGTGAAAATCAGCAGTAGCCTGCCAGTGCGCTTCCAGCGGGGCATCCTGACCCAACTTCTCGACGGCTTTGGGGGAGTAATCATATCCGTAGGACTTCGGCTCATCCCACATGATGCCCCGGATGGGCCATAGCTTCAGCACCTTGGCGAGCGACTCGCAGAAGAATTCGTAGGTTTCGGGATAGTGCACGCTGCTGATAACCCCCGTTACCGAAGATATTTTCGGGGTACCGTCTTCCTGTAGCACCCAGGTCTGCGGGTTCTTCACCGAAAACAAGCTCGGTACTTTGGGTGCTCCGGCAAACATCCCGCCCCATCGGGAGGGTACCGCAAACACCTGCATACCGACACGCTCAGCCTCTTGGCAAATGATCTCAATATTCTCGACGGCGGCAAACAAATCTTGCTCCAGCACGGCTACCGACACCACGTCGGTGCCTAAATCGGCCATCCATTCCATATCTTCCCGTACTTGCCGCGGCACCATGGTATACATATGTGCCCGAAAATAATAAGCGTTTAGAAGCTTATCAGAAGGTTGGTTAGCAATAGAGAATCGCTGCGGAGCGGCACCTAATAGTAGTCCGGCAGTCTGTAAGCTCTTTTTTAGAAAGTTTCTTCGGGCAGGCAACAAAGACGAATTGGCGTTCATGTGTAAAGGTTCATTTAGAATGGTGTAGCTTATTAAGATACTAAGTTTCAGTCAAGCACCAACTTCTCAGGAGGGACTCGGGTATCCTGCCCGTGAAAGACCACCAGATGGGCAGGTACAGTGGGTTCAATCATCCGTCGTTCATCTCCGCCAATAATTAGATCCAGATACCCATCGTTGTTCCAATCCATCACGCTGGGTCCCGCCAGATGACTGTACAGGGGAACCAATAGCTGCTCCGCCTCAAACGTGCCGTTTCCCGTATTACGAAACAGAAACACGCCCCGGTGAAACTGGTAAACGACCAGATCAGGGTGACCGTCTTGATCCCAATCGGCGACCGCAAAGCCCGAACGGTTGCCCTTCTTTCGCTTCCAAAAGTCTTCCAGTACAATAGGCTGGCCGTTGGTATGCCGTAGGGTATCCGGACTCGCTAAGTTAAGCGTACCGTTGCCCGAGTATACTACTATATGCCCCGGATCGTTAGAAGCGATAATATCTAAGAATTGATCGCCATTCCAGTTCAGCACCGCCGGAAATAACCGATCCGGTAGCACCAACTCAGTTTGCTCATAATTAAAGTTTTTGGGTTGGTGAAAACGAAGCGAATCTTGAACCATTGCTCCCTTAAAGAAATACAATCGTCGCCCCATCGATCCGGTAATAATGTCGAGTATCCCGTCACCATCCCAGTCAGCAGCGCGGGGGGCCAGCCGGTCAGAATACCACTCCAACGGTCCCCAGTAAGATC
>NZ_JBARYM010000882.1:0-6513 GCF_049647865.1 Tunicatimonas sp.
GACTTTAACGTAGTGAAAGGCTTTTTGAATATAGAATTAGCCGATTCAGTATGGGTTAGTGTTCTTCAATCAATTCTTCAGCAGTATCAATCGGAACAACCCTACGGATTTCAGCCTGACAATGCGAAGAAGGTAATGATTGAGTTTTCTTCTCCTAATACCAATAAACCACTGCACTTAGGCCACCTACGAAATAATTTTCTGGGCGATGCTATGACAAAAATTCTGCACGCCAATGGTTACGCCGTGCATAAAGTTAATATTATAAACGACCGAGGCATCCATATTTGTAAATCAATGCTGGCCTACCAAAAATTTGGTCAGGGCGAAACCCCTGAATCGGCTAAAATCAAAGGCGATCATCTGGTAGGAAAGTACTATGTAGAGTTTGATAAGCACTACAAAAAGCAAGTAAAAGAACTTCAAGAGGCGGGGCAGGACGAAGAATCGGCAAAAAGAGAAGCTCCTCTAATAAAAGAGGCTCAAGAAATGCTAAAACAGTGGGAGCAGGGTGATTCCGAAACGGTGGCTTTGTGGAAAAAAATGAACAGTTGGGTGTACGAAGGGTTTGATGCCACCTATCAAAAAATTGGAGTTTCATTTGATCAATTCTATTACGAATCAGATACATATTTGCTGGGAAAAGATATTGTGGAAGAGGGACTGGAAAAGAAGGTCTTTTATCAGAAGGAGAATAACTCAGTTTGGATTGATTTAAGCGATGAGAAGCTAGATGAAAAACTAGTACTACGAGGCGATGGCACCTCGGTATACATGACGCAGGATTTGGGTACTGCTGAACTGCGGTACCACGATTGGCCTTTCAACCAGCTAATATACGTAGTTGGTAATGAGCAAAACTACCACTTCAAAGTGCTATTTTCTATTTTAAAGCGGTTGGGTCGTCCTTACGCCGATGGTTTGTTTCATTTATCCTACGGAATGGTAGACCTTCCTTCTGGCAAGATGAAATCACGAGAGGGAACGGTGGTGGATGCTGATGATTTGATTGACGAAGTAATCCAGCAAGCTCGGGAAAAGACGGAGGCACTGGGTAAAATTGAAGAACTAACTTCCTCTCAAGCCGAAGAACTATTTCAAATGCTAGGGTTAGGAGCTGTCAAATACTTTCTGCTAAAAGTAGATCCCAAGAAGCGAATGTTATTTAACCCAGAGGAATCGGTGCAGCTTCAGGGGGATACGGCTCCTTTCATTCAGTATACTCACGCTCGAGTTTCGGCTATCTTACAAAAAGCGAAGCGCGATGGAATCACTCACGAAGTGCCTGACTCTTTGCAAGAAATTCATTCTTCTGAACAGGAAGTAATAGAAATTCTCGCGGCCTTCCCGCAGAAAGTTCAATTGGCTGGAACGGAGTACGCCCCTTCTGTAATTGCTCAGTATGTGTTTGAGTTAGCTAAAGCCTACAATCGCTTTTATACTGAGGTATCCATTTTTGCTGAGAAGAATGCCGAAAAAGTAGCTTTTCGGGTAGCGCTATCATCAGCCGTAGCACAAACCATTTCTCTGGGACTAGGTTTGTTAGGTATTCAAGCTCCTAAGCAAATGTAAAACGATGGAGGCCAGAGTCGGAAGACCGAAAAAGGTAAAGATCCAAAGGAATATGAAAGAAAAGAATAAGACAGTGACTATAGGTTTGATTATTCTTCCAGCCTTCAGTCTCCGGACTCCGGTTTCTCATTTCCCCTACAAACGATCATTGAGCTAAGTATGCGTGATTGGATTGAAGCGGCTCGTCCTCGTACATTGCCTTTGGCGCTGGCATCCATTGGAATGGGAGCGTTTTTGGCCGCTTCAGCGGGTCATTTTCGGTGGGAAGTGCTGGTGCTCACGGTACTGACAACTATTTTCCTACAAGTGCTCTCTAATTTTGCCAATGATTATGGCGACTCCATTCACGGGGCCGACGGTAGTGGTCGGGAAGGACCCCAGCGGGCGGTGCAATCGGGGGCAATATCTCCCGCTGCCATGCGCCGAGCAATGAGCATATTTGCACTGCTATCGTTCGTTAGTGGGGTTGCATTATTGCTCATTAGTATTCGTTGGAATACGCTGGTGCTTATCATATTTCTGCTGTTAGGCTTATTAGCAATCGCGGCTGCAATTACCTATACGGCTGGCCGAAAACCTTACGGCTATGCCGGTTTGGGCGATATTTCCGTACTAATTTTTTTCGGGCTAGTAGGAGTAATGGGTTCATTTTACTTGCATGCTACTTTTTTTGATTCGCTTACCATATTACCCGCCCTAAGCTGCGGACTATTATCAGTAGCCGTACTCAATGTGAATAATATTCGGGACATTAAAACTGACTCATTGGCAGGTAAAAGATCTATTCCGGTACGCTTGGGGCGTAACCGTGCCGTAGTCTATCATTGGTTGTTGCTGTCGTTAGGTATTCTTTGTTCAGTAGTTTATGTGTTGCTCTCGTATAATACTGCCTATCAGTGGATATTCCTCCTTAGTGTTCCTTTGCTCGTGAAAAATGGAATAGCCGTGCAAACTAAAACTAAGGCTGCCGAGCTAGACCCCTACTTAAAACAACTAGCTTTATCTACCTTAATTTACGTGCTTACATTTGGAATAGGCCACCTACTCTAAAGAAAATTAAAAATTTCTCGGCAGAAATGTTCGTATTTTTCGTATACTACCGGTGAAATAGTAAAGAATTCTTCCACTCTTCAAAATACTTTGTTATGAAAACTATTTTAGTCCCTACTGATTTTTCCGATCAAGCTACCTACGCGCTAGATTTAGCGGCAGGACTCGCTCAAAAAAGCAACGCTAAAGTGCAGCTCCTCAATGTAGTAGAAGCCCCTCATGGCTCATCATTCAGTGCTATGGGAGAAGTAAGCACTCCTAATGCCCAGGATAATCTATACTTTGTTCAGTTGATAGAAGCCGCGAAGAAAAAATTTGACGAAATGGCTGCTGAAGGTAAATATGCTAATATCAAGCTGGAAGGAGTAGTAGAAGTAGGTCATCCATTTGAACATATCTCCCGAACCATTACAGAACATCAAGTAGATTTAGTAGTGATAGGGTCTAAAGGCTCTTCTGGCCTAGAGGAAATATTTGTGGGGTCTAATACCGAAAAAGTGGTGCGCCGTGCCGATTGCCCAGTGCTAACCGTAAAAAATCCAGTAAAGACCAGCGAAATTAAGAATATTGCGTTTGCTACTAACTTTCGGGGCGATCATTCTAAGCTAGTTCAACAACTAAGTGATTTACAAAACCTATTTGATGCTACCATTCACATGGTGAGTGTAAATACCCCTAGTAACTTTGAAAATGACCGTTACTACAAAAAAGCTATGAAAGAGTTTGCTGAACAGCATCAGCTAGAAAACTACACAATGAATGTGTATAACGATGATCCGGAAGAAGACGGTATTATTTACTTTGCCGATGATATTAATGCCGATATGATTGCTTTGGGTACGCACGGTCGCACCGGAATTGGCCGCTTATTGAGTGGTAGTATTGCTGAAGATATAGTAAATCATGCCAAACGTCCGGTCTGGACTTTTCAACTGTAGGCAATGTTACCCCTGCCAGTCGGCGGGAGATTTGCGCCAGCTCTGTAAAGAAGTTAAGCTACTAGCCGAGATCAGACGTTGCTCTACTGCTTCTTTAAGTAAAATATCATAATTACAAAGCGAGAAGAACGGTATTTCTGCATTAGCAAATAGCTCTTGGGCCTGATCGAAACCGTAGGTGAAAATAGAGATTAGGCCCATTATTTCAAATCCTGAAATATCTAGGGCTGCGGCTGCCTTGGCTGAACTTCCCCCAGTAGATACCAGGTCTTCAATAAGGACTACCTTTTGGCCTGGAGTAATTTCTCCCTCCACCATATTAGTCATACCGTGGGCTTTAGGCTTAGGCCGCACGTAGAGAAATGGTAAGTCAAGCGCATCAGCTACTAGTGCTCCTTGAGCAATGCCTGCCGTGGCTACTCCCGCAATAGCTTCAGTACCCTGAAATCTTTTCCTGATCACTTCCGCCAACTCGTGCTTAATATAAGTCCGAGTATCCGGATACGATAGGGCTATTCGCCCATCACAGTAAATCGGAGACTTCCATCCCGAACTCCAGGTGTACGGTTGCTCAGCATTAAGCTTTACTACTCCAATGTTTAAGTACATCCGGGCGATACGTTCAGCCACAGATAAATTCATTTGTCCAGACCAACTCATAGTCACAAACTTAACTATTTGCCAACAAAGTATACACAATTTCAGAATTTAACTTCTTCCTAATAATCATGCCCTCTTCTTTATACCACAAAGAAATAGCGTTTAAACACATGACGTAAAAAAATTAAAATATTAATACAAATCTTACATTAGTGATATTTTTTGTATATTTGTATTTAACTTACTTTTTTTATGATAAAAGAAAGGGTTGGTCGCTTGCTAAATGAAGAAAAAGATGCTGTATTGCTGCTAAGCGAGCGGGGAGAGCTTCTTTTTCTTAATGCTGTAGCATCTACGTATTTCCAAGAAGTAGGTATCACTAATGCTATTCTAATTTATTCCTTAGTATCACCCGATACAGAAGCAGTTCTTCGGAAGCTTCTCAGCCAAAAAGAATCACCCTATTCAACTACCTTAAATTTTAGAGGAATTATTGAGGCTAATTATAGTCAAATTCTGACTCATTTTTGGTTAAGCCGTACTTCCACTTCACAGGAAGATATATTTATAGTGATATTGGAAATAGCTACTAAAACGAAAGCTACTCCCGAGTCAGTAAGGTTCTATAAAACAATCATCGATCATTCACCTGACATTGTATCAGTATACGATGCTGATTTTAATTGTACTTACGTAAGTAACCAGGCATATTATCAGTTAGGACATTCACTGAGTGACTACTACACTAGCAACGGCTTTTTGCAATTTTTAGAGGTATCTTAT
This sequence comes from Tunicatimonas sp., assembly GCF_049647865.1. Taxonomy (NCBI): domain Bacteria; kingdom Pseudomonadati; phylum Bacteroidota; class Cytophagia; order Cytophagales; family Catalimonadaceae; genus Tunicatimonas; species Tunicatimonas sp. Next base: position 4,944 of record NZ_JBARYM010000882.1, read on the forward strand.
CGTCCAGCGGTTGCTTTGGCAATAGAGAAAGATACCCGAAACAGAGTACAGTTTTCTAAGTATTACTATTTTGCTCATAAAAAGAGTGGGGAACCGGTAAAGATTACTAATTTTATTACAAGAATTTTTGAAGAAAACAGTCAACTGTATCAAATAGTCGCTAACGAACGGATTTCCTTGGTGGAAACAAACATACTGACGCCTACTAAAACACGAGAAGAACTCATTTTAGCTGATACTAACTATCATATATACTATATCAGCCAAAGCATTAAAGAGCTACTGGATGTAGCACCCGACAACTCGTTATCATTATTTTCAGTGGTTCACTCTGATGACCATGCTAAACTTTTGACGACCCCAAGCCGGCAAGGTGATACTACCTCAGTGAGTAGCATCCAGCTACGTATCCTTCAGTCGCTTGAGTCATTTCGGTCAATTGATGCTACTGTCCACCGTTTCTTCAACGATCATGGTCAAATGGTGTGCATCGTTATTCGGTGGCAAGAGTTGGGTGACTATGAAGAAAATCAAGCTTGGCTACCGACGGTCGGTGAACAAAGCTTACCGCAGTCTGCTTATGTTGATCCAACGGAAAACCTACAAGAACGCGCTAATCTCTTCTTAAATCAAGATTTAACTATTCGCAACATCAGCTCAGAAGCAGAAGAAGCTTTAGGGTATGCAGCCGACGAATTGCAAGGTCAGAATATAGTGGCGTTAATCCATCATGATGCTCAGGTGGCTGTAAAAGAGCAGATAGCAACAGCTTTTTCTCAACCTGTACCTAATGTAGTATGTTTAGTTAAGAAAAAAGATAATACATATCAACCTTTTGATATAGCTCCTAAAACAATTGATGAAGGCGGTGGACCTACCACTTTGGTTATTACTTTACACACAATGAGTTTTACTGATCCGAAGTTATTTCAAGTAGTTCTTGATCACTTACCCGATGCGGTATTTCTGCTCAAGTATTCCGATTTGTCTATCATTGAAGCTAACTCTTCAGCTAGTGTCCTTCTTCAAGAAGATCGTTCCCAGCTGGTAGGAACTGATTTCTTCTCACTATGGGACGCTCAAGTAACTGGTCAGTTACGACTGTTTTTCAATCATGAAGCAAAGTTTGCTACTCAAGATATTCAGTACATTACGCGTCAGGGGCGTTCATTCTGGGGAAATACAACCATCAAACCCATGATAGATGGATCAGTATCTCAGGAAAATATAGTTGTGCTACGCATTGTGGATATTACTGATCGTAAAGAGCAGGAGATAAAATTACAGCGATATTCTGCTCAAGAATCAATTAGCGCGCGCGAGAAGTTCTTATCTGAAATTAGTCACGAAATACGTACCCCGCTAAATGCTGTACTGGGAATGACACATCTGATGTTACAGAGCAACCCGCGGGAAGATCAGCGGAAGATGCTGCAAACACTCAAGTTTTCAGGTGATAACCTCACGGCATTAATTAACGATCTACTCGATTTATCAAAAATTAAGGCAGGTCAGCTAAAATTAAGTAATAAAGAATTTAATCTGATTGAATTTATTCAGGGCACCAAAG
>NZ_JBARYM010000883.1:0-3044 GCF_049647865.1 Tunicatimonas sp.
ATTGTAAACAGGACAATCAAAATAATCGGAAATACCATCATGTTCTGAAGAGCACCCTGACCTACTGCTAATTCTAAGGCGTCTCCGCTAAGTCCTTCGGCTAGGTTCTCAGCTCGGGCACCATCAATCCATCCTCCGATAATTGGTTGGAAAATAGCTGAGGAAAACATTCCTACAGCTCCTATCACCGACATACCTAGTGCACTACTTAGTGGCACTCTTTGGGCCGTAGCTCCGATCATCACGGGCCAGAAGTAACCGTATCCTAGACCGAAGATAATGGCCGCCAAATAAGCGATTGGACCGGTAACAGTACTAAACAAGTAGATTCCTATAGCCGCTAAAATAGCTCCTCCTAGCAAAACTCCTGTTTGACCTAATGATCCTACTACTGGTCCCGCAAAATACCGAGCAATAGTCACAACTCCGTAAGTTAACGCAATAACTAACAATGGATCGGCGCCACTGGCACTTAAGATAAATGTCACCCACTGTCCGGGACCAAACTCAGTAATTGCCGTGAGGGCCATAGCTACAAATAGGAAGATAAAAACGGGACTCAACATAGCCTTAGCATTTTCTGCTAAAGAAGTAGCTCCTTCTACTGTGGCTTTAGGGAAGGTTTTTCCAAAGAATAAAACTGCATAAATGATGGTTGGGATCATAATAATCCATATTTGCGATTCCCAACTCATGCCAAAATCAGTCATGAACTTAGAAATGAGAGAACCTAACAGTAGGCCACCCGGAAACCACATATGAAAGCGGTTGAGCATTTTATTCATTTTTATCCCAGAGTAGGTGTCCGCAATCATTGGATTACAAGCAGCTTCGGTACATCCATTACCTATACCGATTAGTAGGGTAGAAATAAGTAGTGTTGTGTATCCACCAGCAAATATGGTCATTATTATACCAATAGTATGAGCAAGAAAGGCTACCGTCATGATGGTTTTCCCCCCGACTGTGTGATAAACTAGTCCACCAATAACCATTGAAATGGGAAATCCCAAAAACCACATAGAGTTAATGAAACCTAATTGTTCAGCAGATAGGCCAAATTCATTACCAAGTTGGGGTAATATTCCCGCTCTGATTGAAAAGGACAAAGCAGTGGTAATTAAGGCGAAGCAACTCCCGTAAAATAGGGCATTCTTGTTAACATTTTCGTTCATAGGTTTAGAAGATTAGTTGAGTAATATAATGGTTTTCAAAAAGCCAAGGTGTCAAGTTAGTCGATAAAAATATAGAAAATAACGATACAAATGGTGATAACTTACTAAAAATGCGGGCAGATCACCGACATTCATTATAGAAACGGCACTATCGAGCAAAAAAAGCCAGACAATACTGCCTGGCTTAATAAATTATAAAAACTTTTTCTCTGGTTAGTTAGAACCGGTGGGGTTAGCTTCCGTAGGGGTAATGCCCATATTTTTAAGCACTAAATCAGAGATATCAGCTTCCTCCTGATTATCTACGTACAACAGAATTGGGTTTCCGGCTACATCTAAACTGAAAACATGAGTATAGCTGTTCTCTTTCGCTACAACATCTATGGACTTCTGAATTTTATCCAGGGCTGGTTGTAGTAACTCAGCTTCCTTGCGCTGAAGATTAGTCTGAGCATCCTGTTGGTCTTGCTGGATTTGGGTTTGCAAGTCTTGTAGCTCTTTCTCTTTGGCTGCCCGGGCATCTTCGGTCATGGTAGAGGCTCCTTTCTGGTAGGCTTCGTACTGCGTTTGAAAGCCCTGGGTAGTCGCCTGAATTTTATTTACTAGCTGGCGCTGGTAAGCTTGCAATTCAGATTGAATAGATTTAGCCTCAGGCATCTGGCTTAACACATACTCAGTGCTAACAAAACCAAATTTCTGCTGGGCTTGTGCCTGAGTGGCAAAGAATAGCGTAAATACGCTTATCGCTACTAAAATATTCCTTTTCATACTAATTATAGGTTACATTAAATTTATCGAATAGTATCTTCTCGTTCTCCCAATCCTAATTCATCTAGCACATAGTCGGTGTAATCGTGAATAGGATTGGTATAAATCATGGATAAATCACCAGATTTATCAAACATGATCTGCAATTTATTTTCTTCTGACACCTTTTCTACTGCTTCAAACACCTGATCCAAAATCGGTTTAATTAATTCTTGCTTCTTCAGATGGTGTAATCCTTCAAATCCGAAAACCTTTTGTTGGTATTCCTTCAATGTCTGTTCCTTTTGCTGAATAGCTTCGCCACGTTCCCGACGCATCTCAGCAGTAAGCAGCACTTCCTCAGCCTTTAATGCACTATGCAGAGCATCAATTTCTTGCTGCATTCCCTGTATTTCACTTTGCCATTGAACCGCTAGTTGATTGACCTCTCCTTGCGCTTCCTGATACTCTGGTATCTTGCTTAGAATAAATTCCGTAGTGATATATCCAAATTTCTGGCCAAACACTTCGGGAGCTGCCAATAAAGCGCACAAAGTTACAAAAACTATTGAAAAAACGCGGAGGTTGGGGAAAACAATCTTAGCCATAACTGAGAACTAAATGACCGATAAAGTATCATTAACGAATTTGCTGACCAATGCGGAAGTGAAATTCTGGGCCGGGGGGGCGAGCTTGTAAACCTGGCGCGTTGGGAATACTATCAAACCCGTAGCCCCAGTCAATACCGAGTAACCCAAAGGCCGGCATAAAGATACGAGCCCCTACTCCGGCCGACTTATACAGATCAAATGGACTATACTCATCAAAGTTGGCAAAATTATTACCACCTTCTACAAACCCAAGTACATAAATAGTAGCGGCAGGGTTAGGGGAGACCAGATACCGTAGTTCGGCGGAAAATTTGTTGTAAGCTATTCCACCCCGAGCTCCGGTGCCATCCTGCGGTCTGATCGCTCGCTCAGGGTAGCCTCGTAGTCCGATTTGCTCTTCGGCCACAAAGAAATTCTGCCCAGCCATGCCCGCTCCTCCTAATGTAAATCGTTCAAAGGGCGAATTAATCGTATTGTCTTTATACGAGCCAAAGAATCCGAAATGTACATT
>NZ_JBARYM010000884.1:0-8153 GCF_049647865.1 Tunicatimonas sp.
TCAAGAGCGCGGGCACGAGAACGTAGCTATCTTCGCACACGGAGAGGCGAGTCTTAACGGCCATAAACGGGCACCATTGGTTAATAGTTCGGTAGATTTGGCTAATGTATCTTGGCAACCCTTTCGCCATGCTGCTTGGATTTATCATGACAGGGATTTGCCAAAATAGTCCTCTGTATTCTATTACGAAGGGGATTTGCCAGTTTCATGAACCATTCGGGGGAAGCAATTGACGAAAATCCGTACTGCTGATAGAGCGTGTGGGCGTAAACAGGACCTATGTAGTAAATTCTACAAGTCACTGATCCATGATTTTTAATTAACTGCTTGTTCAGTCCTCTATCTATGGCAGACTGCCTAACTTGGAATACTTGAACACTTGTAAGAATCTACGAATATATGAATTCAAAGATTGCACTAGTCACCGGAGCCAACCGTGGAATTGGTCGAGAAGTTTGCTCTCAACTTGCTAAAGCGGGTCATCAAGTTATTCTGACCAGTCGGGATGAAGAAAAAGGAAAAAAAGTGGTTGAGGAGCTAAAAAGTGATTTAATATCCTATCATCCGCTAGATGTAACTGACGACGATAGTGTAGCGCAATTACAAAGCTACATCGAGACGAATTATGGTCGACTGGATATTCTGGTTAATAACGCCGGAATTAATTACGATACCTGGCAGAATGCTGAACAAGCTGATTTGCAATCAGTACAAAAGACACTTAACACCAATCTACTTGGCCCCTGGCGAGTGAGTCAAGCTTTTATTCCGTTGATGCGAAAGAACGGCTACGGGCGAATTGTGAATGTTTCTAGCGGAGCGGGAGCTCTGAACGGTATGGGAGGCGGTACCCCGGCGTACAGCGTTTCTAAAGCGTCGCTAAACGTACTAACTATTAAGCTTGCGGCTGACTTACAAAATACAGGGATACTAGTAAATTCGGTAGGGCCAGGCTGGGTGCGTACCGATATGGGCGGAAAAGAAGCCCCGCGGGATGTGACCGAAGGTGCCGAAGGTGTCGTGTGGGCAGCTACCCTACCCGACGATGGGCCAACCGGTGGTTTTTTCCGAGATGGTAAATTGATCGAGTGGTAATTTGATAGTGTTAGAGTATTACTGTGTTCAGGTGCTATGGTTGGAAGATTTGAAAGTTATAGTTAGAAAAGTGACAAGTTTTGAGGTTCCTGGTTACTAGGAATTAGAGAATTAAAGACGGTCGTCATTCAATCTCAATTTTCATATTTCTCATTTCGGAACACGTCCGACAGTCGCCACTGCGGGACAGGTTCTCATATTTCTTATCTTCTGTCTAATTATGAATTCTTTCTTGATTCTTATCCCGCTGAGCCTTCCAAAGCCAGAAAATACCGTTTACGTGGGCCTGCCACTGAGGTAAGCGCGCGATCAGCACTACTTCCTCCAGAGAATCTAGTAGTGATAGGCCAATCATAATAATGAATAGCCAGGGTTGAGGACCGAAAAAGAACATGCTCATGAAAAAGATAGCCTGAATTACCGTAGCGGCCCGAGCCGAGATAGTATGAAAGCTAGAGTAGGTGCCGTAACGAATGAGTGCGAACGTTAGCTGGAACACGTACAAACCGATAGCAATGACAATCCAGAAAAGATGTTCGAAAAAAAAGGTGGGTTCAAATACATATAAACCAACTAATCCGGCAGTTAGTATCGCCTCATCGGCAATAGAATCTAGTCGGCCCCGTCGGTCCGTTTCCATACCGAACGTGCGGGCTACGAAACCGTCTAAAGCATCCGAGCAGAAACTAGCAAAATAAACAAAGGCAGCTATAAGCCTCAGCTCCAAACCAATTAGTAATAGAATAAAGGGAACCGATACTAAGCGCAAAAAGGGTATCCACTCCGCAAGATTGTAATCTTGCACCTTAAATAACGGCTTCACAATGGGTAGTATCAGTTAAAAATAGCGACAAAACATTCTTCCACAATCTATCTAACATAACGGAAAAGGTACAGGATTCCTACAAGATTTCAAATGCGATCCGCCGATTTTTTTGTCGGCCTTCCGCTGTATCGTTATCCGCAATAGGCTGTTCAGCACCATAACCCCGGAAAGCCAGTCGTTCAGTGGGTATTCCCGCCTCAATTAAATAATCATAAACGGCTTTAGCGCGCTGGGTAGAAAGTGTTTGGTTGTACGAATCAGCACCTACGTTATCGGAGTGCCCATTGATAGAAATGGAAATGGTTGGATTCTCTTGTAGAAAAGCCGCAATTTTATTGAGCTCTGGTTCGGATTTTTCTTTAATAGAGTATTTATCCGTGTCGAAAAAAACATTGTTTAACACTGTTTCTCGCCCTTTTTCTGCCGGATCAAGGTAAATATCAATCTCAATAGGGGCTTGAACATGGGCCTCTGCTGGAGTCAGGTAATTGAATGTTAAACTTTTAAAGAGGAAATTTTCCTTGTTGGCGTATAGCGCATATTCTGAGCCCTCAGTCAGTACCATTAGGTACTCTCCGTTTACCGGATCGGAGGTTACGGCAGAGAGAGGTTGCTGCTGGCGTATATCTACTAGTTCAATAGAAGCACCCAGCGGTTCTTTGGTTAGGGCATGATATACTTTCCCAAACACGTAGTTGCTACGATTTTGCACTTGAATCTCTGCCGGAATAGCGAAGGTGTAAATCTCGCTGCGTACGTACTGTCCCTGCCGCTTCTCTTCATTAGAATAATAAGCATCTTGCCCATCGGCAGTGATAAATAGCGAAGCTTGGTCTTCAAAAGTATTTATAGGGTAACCCAAGTTTTTAGGCTCCCCCCATTGCCCATTGGTTTCTTCGGTTACGTACAGATCATACCCACCAAAGCCAGGGCGGCCGTTGGAGGCAAAATACAATGTCTGCCCATTTACATGAATGAAAGGAGATACCTCGTCGCGAGAGGTATTGATGCTCTTGCCTGCATTTTGCGCTTGAATCCACTTGCCCTGAGGTTGGCGCTGAGTTCGGTAGATATCCATTTTTCCGAGCCCCCCTTTTCTATCCGATACAAAGTATAGCGTATTTCCGTCGGCCGATAGAGTAGGTTGAGATTCCCACGCTGATGAATTTACTTCGGCTCCCAAGTTTTTGGGTACCGACCAAGTATCGCCTTTCTTGTAGCTCACAAACAAATCGCAGCTACCGTAGCCCTTTCGTCCTTCGCAGGCCGTGAAAATTAACGTGCGACCATCGGCTGAAACGGCACAGGTTCCCTCGTTACGCATGGTATTGATATTCTCCGAGAGAAGTTCAGGAGCTTGCCAATTGCCCTGCTTATCCTTTTCACTCACGTAAATATCCTCATCGTACTGAGGTGTAATTCCCCGTCGTCCGGTAAAAATCATGGTCTGCTGGTCTACCGTTAGTACCGGAAAATACTGTAGTGGAAACTGATGTAATTCGCCCTCTACCCGCCGGGGCTGAAAATCTACTGGGTGCTGTATTGCTTCTTCGGCAAAATCAATATTTGCTAAAAGTGACTTAGCTTCCTCCCGAATTACCGGAGCTGCTTGGGGCGTTTCAATGGCTGAAGATGCTTGCTCACGAGCTTCGTCATATTTTCCCTGCTGAAAATATATTTGAGCTAACTGATAGGGGGCCTCTACGAATTTGGGATTTTTTTTCTGCTGCTTTACTACTTTTTTGTAGTGATACGCAGCTCGGTTCGGTTCGGATAATGCTTCGTAAATTTTGGCTGCTTGTAAATGAGCCTCAGAAAAAGCTGGATCTTTTTTTAGGCAGTATTCCAGTAATTCCAGCGCCTGACCGTATTGCCGTCGTAGAAAAAAAGAAAAGGCATCTTCGTAGTACTCTATAGCCTTTTTTGACTTTGATGTGTAAGACGAAGCCGGCCGTTGATTATTACTTCTTGAAGCCGGCCGGGGTGGCTCTTGTCGTTTATTTCTCTGAGCCCAACTTTCGGTGAAAGGTAAAAAACAGAATAGAAAGAAAATAAGGGCGATACCAAAGCGAGATTTCATACGGGTAGTATCAGATGTTTCGTCGGAAACGCTTTTTCGATAAAAACAGTGCCCCCTTGTAGGTTATCGAGCAAGTTCGTTACTTTATTGCTCTAACAAACTACTATACATGACAATCCGCCGAAGAAATTTTCTTAAAAAATTGAGTGCCGGTGCCGCAACTGTTTCCGCTTTTGCATCTCGCGCATTAGCAAAACCAACTGCTAAACCTATTGTAGTTTCCACCTGGAATCACGGAATTAATGCCAATGCGGCTGCTTGGGAAATCTTACAGAAGGGAGGAACGTCAGTGGATGCCGTAGAGGCTGGAGTACGAGTAACCGAAGCCGAAGATAACCTAAGCGTAGGATACGGAGGCTTACCCGACCGCGATGGCCAAGTGACGCTTGATGCCTGCATTATGGATGAAAAAGGTGAATGTGGCGCAGTAGCTTGCCTGGAAGGAATTAAACACCCAATCTCGGTAGCCCGGCTGGTGATGGATAAAACCCCTCATGTAATGTTAGTAGGCGAGGGCGCACTAAAGTTTGCATTAGATGAGGGGTTTGAACAGGAGAATCTACTAACTAAGCGAGCTGAAAAGGCTTGGCAGGAATGGTTAAAGAAAGCCGAATACAAACCAATTATCAATGTGGAGAACCACGATACTATTGGTATGGTAGCCTTAGATGCTGATGGAAACCTGTCGGGGGCTTGCACCACCAGTGGTTTGGCGTATAAGATGCACGGTAGAGTAGGTGATTCACCCATTATTGGCGCCGGCTTATTCGTAGATAATGAAGTAGGAGCTGCTACTGCTACGGGAATGGGCGAGGCTATTATTAAAATATGCGGAGCCCATCTGATTGTAGAACTCATGCGACAGGGCAATTCTCCCCAGCAAGCCTGCGAAAAAGCAGTACGCCGAATCGCGAAACAAAAGAATGCCCAAGACATCCAAATTGGATTTCTGGCGATCAGTAAACAGGGGGAAGTAGGCGCCTATAGTCTGCAACCGGGGTTTAATTTTGCACAAAACGATCAGCAGGCGAACCGGATGAAAGATGTGAGCAGTTTTTACTGATTAATTGTCAATGATTTTTCGGAAGATTGCGTTTCAAGATAGTGTGTTCATGTGCTAAAGTATTTGTGTGTTCGTGGAATAGATAAATTTGAACACCATAACACCATAACACCATAACACCATAACACCATAACACCATAACACCATAGTCAATCATAAATGATAATTTCACTGAAATCTACAGTCGGTCATATCGCTATTTTAGGGACACTGATAGCTTGTACTTCTCAAGAGAATTATAACATTCCGGAGGTGCCTACCTTTGATGAGGAGTACTACACCTACGCATTAGCTTCGGTAGACGAAATTATCCAGGATGAACCAGAGAATGCCGATGCTCACTATCACCGGGCCGAACTACTGCTTCAGCAAAGTAAAGCAAATAATGCTCTGGCAAGTATTCGTAAGGCTATAGAACTTAATGATGACGAGCCAACGTATCATCTTATTAGTGCGCGAGCTTTATTATTGAAGGGACAAAATCGCGAAGCAGTACGGGCAGCTAAACTAGCTCGTAGTAAAGGAGGCGAACCGATTGATATCTATGATATTTTAGCGGAGGCTAGTATCAGTAGTAACTATTTTGAAGACGCTTTGCACTACAGTGATAGCGCCCTAGTGTACGCGCCCAAAAATCCCCAAAACTATTTTCGGAAAGGAAAAGCATTGGTGATGCTGGGTGATACGTTGGCTGCGGAGCAAAACCTACTTAAGAGTCTGAATCTTGGTGCTGATGCTGTAGCAGTGTACGGAGTACTAGTAGATTTCTATATGAATACCGATGATTACGAACGGGCTAAATTATACATGGAAAAGATCCTTCAACAACCTAAAAATGCTACAGATAGCCGCCTGCTGTTGCAACAGGCCCGAATTCTACGAAAAACCGGTTACGAAGATAGTGCTCGGGTAGTTTTGTACCAAGTTAAAGCCCAAACTCGCACTCCAGTAGTACTGCGAGAATTACAAAACCTGCATTACCAAGATCGCCGCTACGACTCCGCCGCCTACTATTCTCGTCAACTACTGGATCTTCAAGAAGATGATAAGCAAGCGATGCTAACGCTGGCTCGGGTGCAAAATAAGCGATATAACTATTCTCGAGCTATCGAGCAGTACGAAGCTATTCTCGAGCTAGACTCTATGCAGCAGTATAGTACCCATCAAATAGCCCGTAAGGAACTTGATGATCTACGGGGAAAAGTTGCATATTTGTATCGAAAAAAACAGGAGGAAGAATTTCAGCGAATGAAGCAAGGAGTGCCCAGTATGAAGTCTATCACTCCTGATGAACCTAACCCATAGTAATGGCCGAAGAAATAAAAATTACCTTACCCGATGGAAGTCAACGATCGTACCCAGAGGGTGCAACTGGATTAGAAGTAGCCCAAAGCATCAGCGAAGGTTTAGCCCGTAATGTGCTGGCCGCGAAAGTAAACGGCGAGGTATGGGATGCTACCCGTCCTATTGAGCAAGATGCCCAAGTGCAGCTACTCACCTGGAACGACTTAGACGGAAAATCCGCTTTCTGGCATTCTTCGGCTCACCTATTGGCTGAAGCCTTAGAGGAACTCTATCCAGGAATAAAATTCGGAATCGGTCCACCCATTGCCAATGGTTTTTACTACGATGTAGATTTGGGTGAGCAGCCATTGGGTGAGGACGATCTGCCGAAGATTGAAGCGAAGATGCAGGAACTGGCTCGGCAGAAAAATGCGTACGAGCGGAAAGCAGTTAGCAAAGCCGATGCGGTAGAGTATTTTACTAAAAAAGATGATGAGTATAAGCTGGAGCTTATTGAAGGATTAGAAGACGGTCAGATTACTTTTTATCAGCAAGGAAATTTTGTGGACCTATGTCGCGGGCCGCACATCCCGAATACTGGATTCATCAAAGCAATTAAGTTAATGAGTGTAGCCGGAGCCTACTGGCGAGGCAACGAGAACAACAAGCAACTTACTCGTATCTACGGAATCACATTTCCTAAGCAGAAAGAACTAAAGGAGTACTTAGAGCTACTGGAAGAAGCCAAGAAGCGCGACCACCGCAAACTAGGCAAAGAGCTAGACTTATTCACTTTTTCAGAAAGAGTAGGGCAGGGGCTGCCGCTGTGGTTACCCAAGGGAGTAGTCATGCGGGAGCGGCTGGAAGGCTTCCTGAAGAAAGCCCAGCAGAAAGCGGGTTACCAACCCGTTATCTCTCCGCATATCGGTCATAAAGATTTATACGTCACCTCGGGGCACTACGAAAAGTACGGTAAAGATTCCTTCCAGCCTATCAGCACCCCGAACGAAGGTGAAGAGTTTTTGCTGAAGCCTATGAACTGCCCGCATCACTGCGAAATTTACCAGAGCCGCCCCCATTCCTACAAAGAATTACCTATCCGTTATGCGGAGTTCGGCACGGTTTACCGCTACGAGCAGAGCGGAGAGCTGCACGGCTTAACCCGCGTGCGGGGCTTTACCCAAGATGACGCTCACATCTTCTGTCGGCCCGATCAGGTGAAGGATGAGTTTAAAAAGGTGATAGATTTAGTGCTTCACGTTTTTAACAATTTAGGTTTCGACGACTTTACCACGCAGATTTCGCTACGTGACCAGGAAGACCGTGATAAATACATTGGTAGCGATGAAAACTGGGAGATATCCGAACAAGCGATAGTGGAGGCAGCTACTGAGAAGGAACTGAAAACTGTTACTGAGTACGGCGAATCGGCATTCTACGGCCCCAAGCTAGATTTTATGGTAAACGATGCCCTCGGTCGGCAATGGCAGCTAGGAACCATTCAGGTAGACTACAACCTACCCGAACGCTTTGAACTGACGTACATCGGGGCAGATAATCAAAAGCACCGTCCCGTGATGATTCACCGAGCCCCATTCGGTTCAATGGAACGCTTCGTAGCTATTTTGCTGGAGCACACTGGCGGTAATCTACCCCTTTGGCTGGCTCCCGAACAGTTCGCTATTCTACCCATTTCTGAGAAGTACACCAATTATGCCGATGAAATACTAGCAACATTAGAAGATCAGGATATTCGGGGCGCAGTAGACCATCGTGATGAGAAGATTGGCCGGAAGATTCAGGAT
>NZ_JBARYM010000885.1:0-4704 GCF_049647865.1 Tunicatimonas sp.
GGATAGCTCTACAGAGGACGTTAGTTCTGCCGATGCTTCTACTGATGAGAACAAAGGGGATGAACCTCAGGCCGAACTACGAGAGCCAGCGAAAGCTCCTCGGGAAGATGCCGAAGCAGTAGAAGACAAAATTGAAGGCGAAGATTCGGAAGAGAAGGCTTAAGTCTTCCAGAAAAGAATTACTAGTAAGCATACTTTAATCGGTATGCTTTTTTTGTTTTTAGTCAGGTATTACGGATAATGGTTCCCTGAAAGTTACCCTCAGCGAAAAAAGCTTCCATATTTTCCATCTTCTTCCCGTTTAGGATAACTACGGTCAAATCTAATTCTTCCGCTCTTTTGCTGGCAATTGGGTCAAAGGGGGCTGATAATCCGGGCGACCATTCGCTACCCACAATCTGACGAAAATCTGCCCAATTTATCTTTTCAAATCGTTGTGCATTCGGGTTCTCTCGAGGGTCTTCGGCATAAACATAATCTATATTGGAAAGATTGAGCACCGACTGGGCTTGGTACCTTTCGGCGAGTAAAACCGCAATATAATCAGTACTCCAGCCCGGCTTCCAGCCAGCTCCCACCAAAATAGGCTCCTCAAAGTCCGGTAAGGAAACATCAAAGTCTTTGGCAATAATAGGATGAGCTTGCTCCTTAAAAATAGTTCGCAGCAAGTGGGCGTTTAAGCGAGTAGCGTGAATACCGAGCCAATCGCGTTCTTCATCATCTACTCCGCTTACGGTTTCAGCAGCCGCCTGATAATTACGGGCAGTCTTCCCGCCGCCCACCGTCAGAATGAAGCGGTCGCCCTGACTAACACGCCGGTTAATAAATTTTTTAAACTGAGTAAGATAGTCCGCATCTATTGAGCCAGGAACTACAATAGAGCCACCAAGAGAAAGTACGTAGAGTGCCATGTTTGGTTAGTTTGACTTAGAACCGAGTTCAATGGCTTCTAACTGACTAACCTTACCGTTGTTCAACTGAAACCTTAGCAAAGTGCGTACTTTGTGAAATCCGTGTCTTCCCGCTGCGCCCGGATTTAAACAGAGCATATTATCCCGCTCATCGTCTTTCACCACCTTTAAGATATGCGAATGGCCGCAGATGAACAAGCTAGCCTGCCGATCTGCGAGTATTTTCCTCACCCTCGGATTATATTTAGGGGGATAACCACCAATATGAGTCATCCAGATAGTTAAGCCTTCTCGTTCCAACCAGCAGTCTAGCGGTAACTCCTGACGTAGCTCACCGCCATCGATATTCCCAAAAACTGCCTGAATAGGCTTGAATGTTTGCAGTTCGGTTAGTAAGCCTACGGCACCAATATCTCCGGCGTGCCAAATTTCGTCACAATTAGCAAAGTAGGTAAAGATTTGCGGATCAAGAAAACCGTGGGTATCCGATAAAAGTCCGATTTTGAGCATAGCTTACAACCATTTATGGTCGAAAGCGGTCTTAGTAGAAATTGTTAGCTGCATGAGTAAATTAGACAATTATGAAAAACTATCTTGTTCTAACCCTTATTGTTTTGATAACTGCCTGTTCGGAAGAGAAGAATGGACCGGTTCAGGTACGGATTACTAACAGTAGCAACATAGTTTTTGATGAAGCTTATCTTTATTCCGCTTCAGGAGATAAATCCTTCGGAACTTTAGCTCCCGGGGATACCAGCACTTATCAGGTCTCTAATAGCAGCAACGGATACCCCGTTTTGTTTTTAGAAATTGGTTCCGATACTATTCCATCAATTTGTATATTAATGGATAAGCTACCGCCACCGCCGTTGCCCGAAGGATTCTATACTTTCGAGGTTACCCTAATAGATTTTGGAGGAGGCACTCTCCACGATATTCGTCTCATCGAATGACAGCATTGAACTTTTTCTTTGTAATTCAGCCCTAACTCTACTATGAAAAACTGGCTTTTCCTACTACTCGGATTAGTAGCTTGCTCTGACAATGAAGATCGTACTTTCGTAAAAATTATTAATGATAGCGATCAAGTGTTTGATGAAGTTAGTTTACCGTTGATTGACGGAGAAAGATCATTTGGTTCATTAGCTCCAAGTGATGTTTCGGCGTATCGTGAGTCACCGATTCCGCTCAGTAACTTTCTGCCTCTTGCTATTCGGATAGGCAATGATACCATTCCACCCACCTTTCTTTACACTGATATGCTTCCTCCTACTTCTCTTCCCCCAGGTCAATATACTTATGAAGTTGATCTACACCTGGTAGACAGCATAACGCATTACAGCACTCAGTTACTTAACAACTAAATTTTTAGTAATATGAAAAAACTATTATTCTTTCTTGTCGTACTTGTTGCCTGCCAGGAAGAAGAATTTAACCCAAGTGATCCGTCGGCAGACCGATTTGTTGAGTTGCTACGAACCGGAGAGTACGACCAATACGAGCCGATTCCTAATTTCCGTCCCGAGCAAATTCCGGACTTGTTGCGCTACGCTACCAGTCTGGAGGAAATTCCCGCTTTTCCAATTAATCCGATCTCCTCGTCAATTACTGCTAATTTTCGGTTGGGCGAGTGCCTATTGTGGACGGTTGAGAGCATCCGGGTGGGTCACGGTCAGGAGATTACTTCTCCCGAACGCTATCCTTCGCTCAATCCGGTATTAATCAACGCTTCCGCCCAACGTAATGACGGAAACCGGGCTCTCGATGATGAAGTACTACTGGCAGTACAAGCCTATACCGACTGGTGGAATGAGTCTACTCCCTTTGAGCAGAAGCGAACCGTTAATCCCTTAGAAAGTACTTCATTGGCCTGGCGTTGAAGATTTCTTCTTCCAATACCGCATCAGTCCGGCTACGCTCATCCAGGAAGGGTTGGCTGCTTCGTACTGCCGAATAGTGGGTTCATCGGCCCCCGCAATGCGAAGCTGATTCGCTACGTACTTCTGAAACTGCGGGGTTAATTCTGCCGCCGATTGTCCGGTACGCATTTCTTCCTTTATCCAGTTAGCCCAGTCCAGTAACTGATCCTCCAGATGATTCAAATGAGCACTGACGTTTTCTACCCGGCCAAAGTGGGTCAGATACAACGCTTGCGGACTTAAATCGCGTAGCAACTGAATAGAGTGCTGCCAATCTTCTACGTCGATGTCGGGTGGCGGGCAGGGTGGCTCTACCAATCCACCGTTAATCTGCACTCCGCCTACATCGCCCGTAAATACCATTTTATTGAGTTGATACGCGATATGATGAACCGCGTGACCCGGAGTGTGATGAGCCACTATTTTAGTATTGCCAAAAGTAAGTTCATTTTTATCTTCTACCGCTCGGAGCTGACCTTCCGGGATCGGCTGCATCTCGCCCCACAACCGCTCCATTTCATCCTGATAAATTCGCTTAGCTGACTCCCACAGTTTCTGCGGATTTGCCAAATGCCGAACGCCAAACGGATGAACGTATACGGTGGCCCCTTGCTCGGCCAAAGCCCAAGCCGCCCCGGCATGGTCGAAATGAATATGGGTGAGTAGCACCTGCTGAATATCAGCTAGGTCAAAGCCTGCTTTGCTGACTGCTTTCTGAAGATTACTATACGTAGAATAAGGCCCCGTTTCAATAAGAATTGGCCCGTCAGACGTTTCAATTAAATAGCTAGCAATTGCCTGAGAAATATTCAGAAAGTGAAGGTTGAGGGTGTGGATCATGAGTTAGCAGAGTTGGCGTAATTTCCTTAAGAATCTTTTAACAACTTCTGAGCTTCTTTTTTAAGAACCGGTAGATGCTTTATAATGATAGCCCATACATTAACATCATCAATCTAATCGTATTCATGCGTAATACGATTTCTGAATTGTACAATCGCTTGAGATGCAGTAATAGGTATTGTGGCATCCAATTGTCGGAGGCGATTCACTGCCTCACCCATAATAATCAATTGCCGTTCTACCCCACTGCGTAAAAGCGCATTCTGCTGATAATAATGAAAGTCGCGTTGATCGCCCAAGAACTCTTCAATCCGCTCAATAGCGGCTACTATATCATACAAGTATTTCTTGGCTTTGAGACTGATCATAAATCAGGATTTTTGTCTCTTCTACTTCTTGGCGAAAGTACGGATTACTAAAGTTCTGGTGAGAAAGTAAATCGACCGGACGTTCTAATAACTTTTCTAACTGCTCTAAGAAATCCCAATATCGTTGGCCTTTATCTTCAGGAGAAAGCTGTTGGTTCTCAAATTGTACAATCAGGTCAATATCGCTACGCTCAGGATCAAATGCTGAAGTGGTAGCTGACCCAAATACGTAAAGTTGAGCTACGTGATGCTGCCGACATAAATGAGCCAGCGCAGACGATACTTAGTAAGAAAAGAAGGCATATGGCTTTTACTAACTTAAGTAAGCTACAATTTTTGATAGGCTTAACCAAATGCTGCCTATTTTAAAATCTTAAGGTTTCTAACGTTCGATCTGTGTCATCGATGTAAAATTTCTTATAGATGTTAACACTATGTGATCGAGCTTGAGGGCGATGCTTTACTGATATTTGAAATTATGGTTCAGCATTGAGAAAACACAAATGCTCACTAACCAGCTAGTCTACGTACTTCTGGGAGAGCATGCTGATTTTCAGCCTGATGCGTGTTTTACTTGGTAAACCGGTACGACTAAATATACCCCGCCACCCAATAGGCTACGGTGCCGACTATTTCTCTGATAATTACTTCAAAGTTTCCAATGGA
>NZ_JBARYM010000886.1:0-1969 GCF_049647865.1 Tunicatimonas sp.
CAGTTAAGCTGATGCAAGCATTGGTCATTCATCACTGATCAATTTCCGGTCTCTGGACTCCGGTCTTCGGGTTTTTCACACTTCACATCTCATATTTCATATTTTTCATTGCTAACTGTTCACTGCACATTGTTCATGGTCTCGGTTCCATTCACAATATCGGCAATGTAGACTTCTAAATCTAGATCAAATTTTTCTTTGTAGGCTTGGGCAAGTTGATCAGAGAAACGGTTAATCTCAGCTTCTTTAATTAAGTTAATGATGCAGCCCCCGAAGCCACCGCCCATCTGCCGTCCGCCCAGCACGGCTGGTTCGCTGCGGGTCTGATCTACCAGAAATTCCGTTTCGGGTACCGTAATTTCGTACTCGTGCTGCATACCCTGTTGCGACTCGTACAACTTCTGCCCAAAGGTGGCTAAATCCTGGCGAGCAAGTGCCTCGCAGGCATCCGTAACTCGCTGATTCTCGTTGACAATGTAGGCACAGCGACGATAGACTACTTCATCAAAATGCTCCTGATTTTTCTCCAACATGGGTAGCGTAGCATCGCGCAGGCTTTCTACTTCTTTGCCCAGTTTCTGTAATAACGCTACGCCTTCTTCGCACTGACTACGGCGCACGTTGTATTCTGAATCTACCAAGGAATGCTTCACTCCGCTATTAAATAGCACGATTTTATAACCAGCGATATCAGCCGGATAATACTGATACTCCAATGAGCGGCAATCCAGCTTCAGGGCCTGACGAGCTTTACCAAACACGCTGGCAAACTGATCCATGATGCCGCAGTTCATTCCTACAAACTCATTCTCCGCTCGCTGGGATAGCTTAACCAACTCAATTTTATCAATTCCTAAACCAAACAGTTCGTTAAGCCCTATTGCCAGTCCACATTCCAACGCAGCAGAGGACGACATGCCCGCCCCCTGCGGAATATTCCCACCAAACGTACAATTAAAGGCTGGAATAGAGTATCCGCGCTGCCGACGCTGATCAACTACACCTAGTCCGTAGTTTCCCCAATCTTTGTTCGATTTTCGAAAATCTTGCGGATTGAAGGCGATGGATTCGTCCAAATTTACTGCGTGTAAGTGGGCCTGATCATCGGAACTGGGAGCTAAGGCAAAAATTATTTCCTTATCCACCGCCGCCGGAAGCACAAAGCCTAAATGATAATCGGTATGCTCGCCAATCAGGTTTACTCGGCCGGGCGATCGTACCAGCAAAGTGGGCTTCCCGTAGCGGGCTTCAAATTCAGACTGTATAGTTTCTTGGTTCATTTTAGTATTCATACACTGAGCAGCGAAACCTGCGATGTGGAAATTTTGCAATTTGTAATCTGAAAATTTCTTCTACCAGTAAATAGTATACAGTGCCGCTAAAATTCCGATAATCATGAGTGCCCCAATGTTGAACTTCGCGCTCGTCTTAAATAATCCGGAATCAATTTCTACCGAGTTAGGCTGATCCTTGCCTTTCCCGCCTACCAAGCTCATTACGATAATAATTACCGCTAAGATTAGAAATACAATTCCCATTCGATTGATGAACGGAATATCAGGAGTGAAAAATTTAAACAGCGTAGAAAGCGGTATGGTAAGAATGGCTGCGGTGAGCGCCGCATTGGGCGTAGTTTTCTTCCAAAATACTCCGAATACGAAGATGGCAAACACCCCCGGTGAAACAAACCCGGTGTATTCCTGAATAAACTGAAACGCTTGATCCAGTACACCCAAAGCCGGAGCTACTAAGCAAGCAATCACAAATGAGACCAATACTACAATTCGTCCGGTGCGTACCAAGTTAGCTTCCGAAGCATTTTTATTAAAATAATGACGATAAATATCCATCGTAAAGATAGTAGAAGTACTATTAGCCATTGAGGCGAGCGATGATACAATCGCTGCGGTCAGTGCTGCAAAGGCTACTCCTTGTAATCCGTTAGGAAGCAACCCTAGCAAGGTAGGGT
>NZ_JBARYM010000887.1:0-1676 GCF_049647865.1 Tunicatimonas sp.
GATCAAGACAGTGAAGAACGCTATGAAATACGATATAGAGGAGTTTGTGGTGGAAGCCGGAAAACCAGTGAAAATCATCTTTGATAACCCTGACTTCATGCAGCATAACTTACTAATTATTCAGCCCGGCACTACTGAAACTGTAGGTGCCGCCGCCGATAAGCTAGCCACCGACCCGCAGGGAGGCGAAAAACAGTATATCCCGGATATGCCGGAAGTACTGTTCGCTACCGAATTGGTAGACCCCGAGCAAACCGTAGAGCTTACATTTATCGCCCCCAACCAACTTGGCGAGTATCCCTTTCTGTGTACCTTCCCCGGCCACTGGCGCATTATGCAGGGCACCATGAAAGTGGTTGAAGCGAAAGCAATTTAAAACAAATGACTGAATTAGAGAATGATTGAATGAATGAGATACTTGTTACGAATTACCGATCTAAGTTCCCATGTCAATAAGCTAGTTGTCTATTATTTTAAGGTCACACTCGATCACTCAAATATTCTCTCATTCAACTATTCAATCATTATCTTATTATGATCACCTTTGGCGTTAGCACCTGGCTCTGGACCTCTCCTTTTACAACCGATACCGTAACACTCTTTCCTAAGATTAAAGCAATGGGCTACGATGCGGTAGAGATACCAGTAGAGTACCCCGAACTGATCGATGGTGCTAAGGTAAAGGCGGCTTTGAATGAGCACAGTTTAGCACCCATCGTATGTGCTGCCTTCGGTCCTACCCGCGACCTCACGCACGACGACCCCGCTGTACATCAGGCTTGTTTTGACTACATTGAGCAGTGTTTCGCACTCTGCAATCAGTGGGAGGCCTCTTTTGTAGCCGGACCAATGTACTCAGCAGTAGGTAAAGCCCGGATGATCCCGGACGAACAGCGGAAAGTAGAGTGGAATCGGGCGGTAGAAAATTTGCAGAAGGTCTGCCAACTGGCTCAGCAGCGTGGAGTCAAGATTGCATTAGAGCCTCTCAATCGTTTTGAAACCGATCTGATTAATACGGCTAGCGATGTCCGGCAATTGGTGAATGATATTAACCACCCGGCCGCGGGCGTACTGCTGGATGGCTTTCATATGGGCATTGAGGAGCCGAACATAGAACAGGCGATTGCCACAGTGGGCGATAAACTAATTCACGTGCAGGTATCCGAAAACTACCGAGGAACTCCCGGCACCGGACAGTTTCGCTGGGATGATTTGAAGAGAGGCCTACAACAAGTAGATTATCAGGGCTGTATCTCTATTGAAAGCTTTACTCCTGAAATAAAGGAGCTGGCCGGAGCCGTTTGCATTTGGCGGCACTTAGCCGAAGACCAAGATACTTTTGCCTCGAATGGATTAGCCTTTTTGAAGCAATTATTTGTCTGAACTTTTCAGGTTAAGCAGAAAGGAATATCTTGCTATTAGAAAACTAACCTAACAACTATGAGCAACCAAAAGATTAATATCGCAATTATCGGACTAGGCTTCGGGGCCGAATTTATTCCTATCTACCAGCATCATCCTAACGCCAATATGTACGCCATTTGCCAGCGGACACAATCCAAACTAGATGAAATTGGCGATGCCTCTAATATCAAAAAGCGTTACACCGACTACGATGAACTGCTGAACGACCCGAATGTTGATGCGGTGCATATCAACACTCCTATTCCCGATCA
>NZ_JBARYM010000888.1:0-2592 GCF_049647865.1 Tunicatimonas sp.
ATCGACGTGGTAATCCAATTTAATATTACCAGTAGCGACCAGTCCCTCTCCTACCAGCTTGGTGCGGTTATCCAACCAAGTAGAGAATATCGCGGTCTTTTTTTGTGGATACTGTTCTTCAAAAAAACGGAAAATGGTCCAGTAGTAATAGTTAGGCTTTCTTATGCTATTACCCCAAACGTTGTGCTTATTGCTCCAGGTCCCCGTCAGCATACTGTTGTAGCCCACTGCCGAGATAGTAGGCGATTCGGAATAGCCCTCTTTTTTCCCTCCAACATAAGCTCGAGTATAGCCACCTTCTTGACCAATTTGATCAAGGTTCGGCGTAGCAATCCGCTCTACCAAGTCGGCAGGTATACCATCTACTAAAATAAAAATAGCTTTGCGAGTGGGGGTTTGGCCCTGAACCAATCTACCGCTGCCCAAGAGCAGTAGAATAAATAATAAAATGAATATTTGCTTCAAAATAGGCTTGTCATTGGTCATTGAAAATTAATGATTCCAAATTGGAAAATTGCATATTGTTAATCGCTAACTGCAAGGGGTGCCCCGCACATTATTCATTCCCTATTGTTATTCCCAAGCAAATATCTGGGTTAAATTCGGATTAAGTACTACCTCGGATTGAGGAATAGGACGGTAGTAGTACTTAGGTTCAATGAATGTACCTCGCTCAGCAATCGCCTGAATAGTACCCGAATTTTCATTTCCGAGAAACAAGGAAGCATCTTGCCCAAACGAGCCAGCTCGGTAATAAATTAAGGGTTCCCCTAACTCGTTCACTTCTCTTTCTTCGGGAATCGATTCTAAAGCATCAATCAACTTGATATCCGCTACTTCGTCTCCCGTAAGATCATAGTTACCAAGTTCGGGAAAGTACAAACCTTCGGGTTCGCTTTCTAACAGCGACCCAGCATGCCAGCGCATCAAATCATCCATTCGGTAGCCTTCTAAGGCGAACTCTATGCGTCGTTCCCGCCGAATTTCTAGCAGTTCTGCAGCTTGGGCCGAACTGATGTTCGGATACCGGGCGGCTTGTATTGGATCGACCGGAGGATTCATCGTCAGATTTGGCATTCCAGCTCGGTCCCTTAATTGGTTTACAGTCATATCTAGATCTTCCTGTGTGAGTTCGCCCAGTTCAGCTTTTGCTTCGGCGTAGGTTAGCAAAATTTCAGCAAAGCGTAGTATCGGAACATCAATACTATTTCTGACCGTTATATCGGTATCGTTCACGAAGCCTTTTATTTGGTGGTAGCCGGTGAAGTTCTTGGCTAATTGTTGAATGTAGATTCCTCCACCCTGGGAGTAAGTATCGGTAAAGATTAACTCCCAGCCGGGGTATGCGTAGGTCTGGTTCAGGCGTGGGTCGCGGTTTTGAAATTCTTCTACAAACAGGTTGGTTTCGTAATCGGGCAATCCGGTATAGTAGCTACCGTCGGCCATTAGGTACGATTGCAATAAATCTTTCGTAGGACTTACTTCAAAGTTACCGAAGATAGTAGCCGAGAAATCACTATTCAGTAATTCGTTTTCAAAAGCTCGTACTAGAATCACTTCAGGATTGCTACCAAGGTTGGCGCTTATGAATAGCTGATGATAGTCTTCCGCAGAATTTCCGGTAGTATGCAGAGCAAACCCGCCGTTATTCATAATATCTTTAGCGACGTTGCGCGCCGTTTGCAAATAAGTATCAGCCGATTCTTGCAGCGAAAGTTCCGGATGGTATTTACGGAAGGTTCCTTCGTAGAGGGCGTAGCGAGCCTGATAGGTTTTAACTACCCAGGCATTTACCTCACCTTCTCGTCCATCACCCGAAACGTTTTCCGCAGCAAACTGAAAGTCAGCCATGATACTATCTACAACTAACGTCCGCGGGTCGCGTGGTTGCATCAGCAACTCTTCGTCGTTAGAGGTAATGGTTTTACTGTACCAGGGAACGTCAGAGTAACGCTTCACTTTTTCTACGTAGAACCGAGCCCGGAAGAAGCGGGCTAACCCTTCGTAATGATCCAATCGGTTCTGAGGAATATCAGCTTTCCCAAAATTTTCCAGAAAGAAGTTAATCGTACGTAAATCTTCCCACTCCCAGCCAGCGGAAATAGTGGCCGAAGAAGGGCTACCAACCATCATAGTTTTGAGTTCGGTATTGCCGGTGGTAGCGGCATTATCGGTACCCCCATCGTCGTTATACTGATCAAAATCAGTAAAATCATAGAGGTTATTAATGTAGATCGATAAATCTTCTTCGGTGTTAAAAAAGCGTTCCGCTCCAATATCGGTTTCCGGAACCCGATCAAGATAGTCGTCTTCGCAAGCGGACAACCACGCTACTAATATTATACTAATGACTAAGTTATATATACGTTTCATAGGGATTGTGATTGAATTGTTAGAGGACTTGGGGCGGGGAGTCGGGGGCAGGGCGTATTTGACATATGGCTCCCTGCCCCCAGCTCCTAGCTCCCTGTTAGAAATTTACATTGATTCCTGCGGAGTAGCGACGTTGCATGGGGTAAGCGTAGCCTTTGCCCACTCCTCGTCCGGTAGATTCTGAAGGATCGTACTTGAGGTTATCGTTGATCGCCTCAG
>NZ_JBARYM010000889.1:0-2389 GCF_049647865.1 Tunicatimonas sp.
CCCACATATCCACATCGTCATAATAGTAGCTTTATTCAAATATTTATATGCTGCTAATCTAAAGGGGAACCGCACCAATATTTTTCTTTTTTCCCGGCAAAAGGTTACTTTGTTGAGGATTAGAAAATTGGTATACCAAATTGTTCCTCTGTGGCAAATAAGGAAATAATATCTTCAGATCGGTTTTACGTAGTGGGGGTGGGTGCCTCAGCGGGTGGATTGGATGCTTTAACTAAATTGTTGTCGGGCCTTTCGGACAATTCGGAGCCCCGCTTCTCAATAGTGATAGCCCAACACGTAAGCCCCGACCATGAAAGTAAGCTGGTAGAGTTAATCAGCCATCGCACTTCCTGGCCGGTAGTGGCCGCCCAAGATAAGACTTCACTAGAGGCCGGGCGTATTTACATAACCCCGCCCGATTGTGAGATTTCCCTTAAGCAGGGTAATATCGTGCTGGAGAAACAGCACCGAACGATACACGCCGTTCCTTCTATTGATCAATTCTTTACATCGCTAGCTCAAGATCAACAAGAATATGCCATTGGTATTATTTTATCGGGTACCGGAAAAGATGGAGTTAAAGGGATTGAGCAGCTTCGTCAACAGGGTGGCTATGTGATGGTACAACAACCCCAGGAGGCAAAGCACCCCGGTATGCCCGAAACCGCCATTGAGTCCGGACAGGTTAACCGGGTTCTTCCGGTTAGTGAGATGAGCGAGGCGCTGCTGGAATATATCAAGCACCCTAACACTTCTGACCCAAAGGATCAGGATGAAAATAGTCTTCAGGGGATTCTACGATTGCTTACCCAAAAAACCGGTACTGATTTCTCTTATTACAAGCCCTCAACCATCGGCCGACGAATTGAAAAACGCCTGGAAGCCTTGTCCATAAATAATTTGGATGACTATTACCAGCATATTCAGCAGAAACCAGATGAGCTAGATGAGCTGTTCGCCACGGTGCTGATTGGCGTTACCGAGTTTATGCGGGACAAGGCTACTTATGATGAGTTACGAAAATATATTCAGAAGATTATTGACGGTAAGCAGCCCGGCGATTCCATCCGGATTTGGTCGGTGGGCTGCGCTACGGGCGAGGAACCCTATTCTATTGCTATTCTGCTAGACGAAGAATTGGGTGAGCGCGCGAGTGACTACACTATTCAAATTTTCGCTACCGATATTGATGAAAAGGCGCTATCTATCGGTCGGCAGGGTTATTTATACCGAAAATCTTCTAGGCAAACTGAGCAATACTCAGGTGAAAGCATATTTTCATAAGGGCGAAAAAGGCTACGAAATTAGCAAGTCTATCCGGCAGTGGGTACTGTTTTCTAAACATGATATTACCCGGGACCCACCCTTCGTACACCTCGATTTGATTTCGTGCCGAAATGTATTGATCTACTTCGATATCGCTCTACAGCGCAATGTAATCCCGGTGTTTCACTACGCCCTTAACGAAGGTCGGTATTTACTGCTGGGTAAATCAGAAAGCATCACTCAGCTTACCGACTTATTCGCTCAAGAAGGTAAAAAGCATAAGATTTTTGGCAAAAAGTCGGACGTTCAAATCAACACTCTTAGGTATACCAACTTCCGGCACCCTTTGACCCATCGCAAAGTTACTAGCGAACGCCCGAAAAAAAGTTCAGACTTATCGGTGAAGGAAGTGGCCCAACAAACGTTGGTGCAAACGTACGAACACCCTTATGTGGTGGTGAATGACAATTTAGAGATCGTCCATGTACAGGGGAAAATGCAACCCTACCTAGATTTGAAGGAAGGAGCTCTGAACTCTAGCCTGATCACCCACATTAACCGGGCTTTTCATCTGGAACTCCGAACCGTATTTACCAAAGCCAAACGAGAAAACCAAGCTCGGAAAAGCAATCTGATTCGCCTCACCGTTGACAACCAGCAACGTTTGGTCCGTCTGCTGGTCAAACCTTTCGTATTCCAGCGAAGTAATACGTCCTACTATCTGGTCATCTTTGAAAACTTGGATATCCCGTCATCCTACATGTTCTTGCCCGACACCCTTGATCTTGACCAGGAACAGCACCAGTATGCTTTGCGGAATATGGAATTGGAACACGAGCTCTCAGCTACTAAGGAACATCTGCAAACTTTCACCGAAGAACTGGAAACTAGCAACGAAGAATTGCAGGCCATCAACGAAGAACTACAGTCGGCTAACGAAGAGCTCAAATCTTCTAACGAAGAACTGGAAACCAGTAATGAGGAGTTGCAGTCAGCTAATGAAGAATTACACACCTCCAACTCCGAGCTGGCCGTCTCCAATGAAACCCTGATTGAAAAGGAAACCGAACTTAGGCGTTCTCAAGAAGCACTAGAGATTAGCCGGGATCGATTTAGACTAGCC
>NZ_JBARYM010000890.1:0-5341 GCF_049647865.1 Tunicatimonas sp.
ATTGTTCACAGCATGACTCATCTGGGGGAAAGCACTTCGCAAGCAGCTAATTTTAACGCTCAGGATATGCGTTGGATGGGTGGTCTTCGCACCCGTATGCCTGTTGTTTTTGTAGTGTACATCGTAACCGCGGCAGCCTTAGTGGGTATTCCTTTCTTTTCAGGGTTTTTATCGAAGGATGCCCTACTGAACGGAGCTTTAACCTGGGCGGCCTACCAAAGTTCGGGCGAAGTAAGCTGGCATTGGATTGTACCAACACTTGCTTTTGCAACTACCTTACTTACCGCATTATATATGGGACGGCAGATTCTGTTAATATTTTTTGGCAAGCTACGAGCTAAAGAACCTTCCGAAACATCAGTAGAGTGGCAACCCTCTTGGATTATGCGGGTTCCGCTCATCCTGTTGGCAATTCTTTCGCTAGGAGTCATTTATTCCCTCAATCCATTTTCTGCTGACGAAAGTTGGCTGCCTCAGAATGTAGTTATGAAACTTCCGGCGATACCAGGTAATACATTAGATTATCTTCGGATAGCTAGTGACTACCCTAACTGGCATCAAGTTACCACGCTAGTCGCTTCGGGATTTAGCTTGCTGGGGCTGCTGATTGCCTTTGGTTTGTACCGTCCACAGCGAACTTGGCATCGATTGTATCATCAGCAGCCTGACGCTAAAAATTGGCTAGTTGGTTTCTTAGCTCAAGGTTGGTACTTAGATCGCCTCTATCAACTGCTACTTATCCGCCCGATACTGCTAGTGGGACGAGCCGGACGTTGGGTAGACCATCGGGTTATTGACGGAGTACTTCATAGTTTTGCTACCGTTGGAGTAATCGTTGCCCACATTATCGCTTGGTTAGACCGGGTGCTGATAGACGGCTTAGTCCAGACTAGTGCTTCGGGAATTCAGAAACTAGGCAATTTAGTTCGTTCGGTACAAACTGGACGTATTCAGACGTATTTGGTAGCGAGCTTGCTGTTATTTATTGTGCTGATGTACTGGTTAACCCAATTCTGATGAGTGTTGTTTATCTAGAAAATCAGCATCAGATTACTACTGAAGAACTTTCTCAGATAAATCGTGCTGAAGATATTCCTTACATTAATGAGGTTGAAAGTAGCTTAGTAGTTGCCCTGAAATTTGCCTGGCAGTGGTTACGAGGTAAATCGCAGTTTGAGCAGCTTACTTCTGGTTCTACCGGTTTACCTAAAACGATCACCATTCATCGGGAACAGATGATAGCTAGTGCTCAGATGACCGTTAGCAAACTAGAGTTAAATCAACACGATTCTTCTTTGCTATGCTTATCAGCGGAGTATATCGGCGGAAAAATGATGGTGGTACGCAGTCTGCTAGCTAATATGGATTTAGTTCTGATACGGCCTACGTCCAACCTTTTACCGTACCTGCCTTTTCTGCCAACGTTTACAGCCCTTGTCCCTCTACAAATACAGACACTGTTAGAAGAGGGGGCATCTGAACAGCTAAATCGTATGAAAGCAATCATTATTGGCGGTGCTCCGGTGAGTAGTTCGTTAGAGAAGCAAATTTCTACCAGCCTAACCACTTCGGTATACAGCACCTATGGTATGACCGAAACGGTTTCGCACATTGCGCTACGCCAACTTTCGCCACCAAAAGCCAGGGCTTATTTTGAAGTGCTAGGAAGTACTCAAATAATGACTGACGAGCGAGGTTGCTTGAAAATTAGAGGAAAAGTAACTCGAGGAAAATGGCTCACCACGAACGATTTGGTTGAAATTAAAAGCAGTCACCAATTCCGATGGTTAGGTCGCTACGATTCGGTGATTAATAGCGGTGGGGTAAAAGTAGTTCCTGAGGAGATTGAAAAGGTTTTAGAACCAATATTGCGTAAACAGAATTTTACCGGAAGGTTTCTAGCTAGCTCACTGCCCGATAAGAAGTTTGGTGAACGGGTAATATTGCTAATAGAAGGAGATGCTATTTCCGGTGAAGTAGAAAAAGCAATTTTGAAAGAAGCTGCTCAGCAACTTTCTCCTTACCAACTGCCTAAAGCTATTCACTATCTACCTCAATTTGCCGAAACCTCTACCGGAAAATTACAGCGAGGCAGAAGTCAGGCATTATTAATTCAGTTGCTGGCTACCCCAAATCGCTGAATGAATGAGCACCTTTAAAGAGTATATTTCAATGGATATGCTTATCTCTATCTAGGCAGACAGTAGGAAAAAATATTTAGTTTGCGGTATCTTTGTCGTACTATGTCTGACACCACCTCTATTCAGCAACTTGAGATTAGCTTCGAGACGTTTGTTGTACCTCCGCCCTACAGCCATACTTATACTTTTAAACTAAGATTTGAGGCTGATGACCTTCAGCTACAGTATAATTTAGAATATACCCATCGCGATGAGCTAAGTAAGGAAGAAATTTGGGAGGAAGGTTTTAGCAATCAGGATGATTTTAGCTGGAAAGGCAGCCTTCCGGTGGTATGGTGTGAGGCACTAGTAGCTACTTGGGAAGACACTCACTTGCTCTCTAAGCAAGAACAAGCATCTTCTAAACCATTAGAAAATGGATTATTTATGATAGCTGAGCTGACCAATGGACAGCAGGTGACAGGTATCCCAGAGAAAATAGAAACTTGGGAGTATCTTTTACAGGAGCTTACCCAGGCAGTGTATGAAGCCGCCCAACGAGAGCACCCTTTACGTATTCGCTACCTAAAGCGATCTTCGCAGAAAGAGGAACTACAGCTTATTATCACCATTCGCTTCTTACTGCGCTCGTTAGAGGTTGTTCGCCAGCAAGAAAAGCAACAAGCCAAACATACTTTGCCCTGGACAGAAGTTAAATCTATGTTGAGTACCCTTTATCAACTAGACTACAATACAGAAGAAGCCAGTGCTAAGATGCCAGCACTCCCTGGTAAGTACCTTGACCCTGGCGACAATCGCTGGTATCAGTTAGGAAAGGAGGTCACTAATCCGGGAAGAATAGATCTTACAGATAGCTTGAGACAAAAACTAGAATCTTTGATTGATAGTTATTGACTCATAACACATTTTATAACGATTTAAGACTGGACTCTTATCAAGCTAACAAGTTGCCACTTTGAAAAATGAATTAATGCAACTGTATCGTAAAAGTTATACTGATCCTAGGATTTTTTAAACTGGCAATTATTATTAACAGTATTTACATTATAGGTATCGAAAATACAATATGATTTGAATGATTCATTTAGTATTTTCATCATAAATGGGCTGTTATTTTAAAAAGTGTGTATAAATTAGAGTTATATTATAAATATCAAATTTGAGTAGTAAATTTGACTTACCATATGGCAATATAACAAAATAGGGCTATTGTATTTTTCCATGAAAAACTAGGTGTCTTTTTCTAACTATTTGTACGAATCGACGAAGGAATAAAAATTCTTATTGCTGGTAATTATATTAAAAATAATAGAGTGCTTACCTTATTATAGTTTAATTTTGAAAGCAGTATAATACTCAGTTTAGTTTATTTTTTAAAGAGCTTATTCAAAGCAAGCAAACAAAAAGTGGATGATTTTTTAATCGCATCTATCTGATTTAAATAGTAAATACATGATCCGAAAACGGTGAATACGTAATAGCTATCTATCTTACAAATAGGACTAAGTCAAAGAAGCTATTTACTTTTACTACGCTAACCTATGATCACATGAATAAGACTCTACAGCGCAAACAAGCACCAGATAAAGTATCAGTGCTTACCACTCAAGTATCCACCGGGAGCTTCCGGCGTGTACTAGAATATGTATTAGAACTATCAGAGCGAAAAGCCTCATCTTACGTATGCTTTGCCAATGTACATATGATTGTTGAAGCATTCAAAGATAGCCGGTTTCAGAAGGTAATTAATCGGGCTGATGTAGTCGCTACCGATGGCTTACCTCTAACTAAATATTTAGAAGTATTTGAAGGAATAACTCAACCGAGAGTTGCCGGCCCCGATCTGTTCCCAGCCCTGCTATCTCAAGCGGCTCAGCGCGGAAAATCTGTGTTCTTTTATGGTAATACTCCTGAAGTTTTAGAACAATTGCGCAAACGCGCGTTAAAGCATCTTCCTCAATTAAAGATCGCCGGAATGTTTTCACCGCCATTTCGTACGTTAACCTCAAGGGAAGAGGAAGAAGTGGTGACCATGATCAACGAGACCCAGACCGATTTTGTATTTGTTTCCTTAGGTTGTCCTAAACAAGAGCGATGGATGCACCAGCACCACGGAAGGGTGAAAGCTTGCATGTTGGGAGTAGGACAAGCATTCAATACCTACGCAGGTACTGATCAGCGAGCCCCTCTGTGGATGCAGAAAAATGGGCTAGAATGGCTTTACCGACTATCTTGCGAACCTAAAAGACTTGCTAGAAGGTATATTTACACCAACGGAAAATTTCTTTATCTAGTAGGTCGACTGTACTTTAGAAAACTGCGTAATAAGGACTTGTTGCCTGTCTAGCAAATTTTCAAGGGTAACCAGTTATAGCAATGTTAGCTTTTTATGTGAACAAGGGACTCATGAAAGAAGGAGTAAGGCCAGTCCCTCTATTGATGCACTTAGCATCAGACGATACCCAAGAAGGACTTCTATACTGGAACGATTTAAGGTTACATCTCAAGCGTAGCAATATTTCCGTGCACTTTTACGAGGATGCTGCTACCGTAGACGGAACAGTGGTAATCCCCCACTACTTAAACGACTACAGTAAGAAGGAGCTAGCTAGCTTAGTAGAGGAATGTAAACAAGCCAAGCAAGTAGTGGCCTTCCACGATGGGAGCGCACGTACTATCGCTAAACATCTGACACTTCAGTTTAGGCTAAACAATACTAACAATACGAAACGATCGGTAAGCATTCCGGCCTGGCTGTATGAGTTGCCCGTCGCTGATCCACCTACCGGAAGTGCCGTCAGCGTTTCTTTTGTGGGCAACACGTCGTATCCGGGGAAGCTTAATTCGGTATTTCAGTACATTCAACTACCCTTATCAATCATTAATGTTATTGGCGGTAGCTTATTGCTTGATAGCTACTTGTCTTTGAGATACAAGCAGGTTATTGCCCGTTACGTGAGGAAAGCAGTAGTACAGCGAATACAGAACTTTAGTCAGATACAAACAACCCTTATTCAGCGCGAGGGTGCATTCTTTCATTTGTCTACCGAAGAAAAACAGAAGAGAAGAAAAGAGTACCTGAAAGCAGTAACGGGTAGCTGGTATACCGTCTGCGTACGGGGCGATCAGAACGGGTTTTTTCAGCTATACGAAGTAATGGCACTGGGTAGAATACCTATAATTATCAGTACCAATACCCG
>NZ_JBARYM010000891.1:0-3360 GCF_049647865.1 Tunicatimonas sp.
GCTGTATACCTGTTCCCCCAGTACGAAGCCAATCCGCCAAGTGGCTGGCAGAAGGAACGGGATTGCCCAATGCCTCATTAGAGGGAGTTCACCTTCGCTTACCCGGTTACGGCAATAACGGACCTACCCTAGAAATATACCAGTACCGACAAATGGAAGATAAACCCGCTCCGGCAGTCAATCGTCAAGGATTAGGTCATTTGGCTTTTCTTGTGGATGATGTGCTATCAATAAAGGAGAAAATTCTACAGCACGGCGGAAGCGAGTTGGGTAAGGTTACTGAGGCTGATGTCGCTGGTGTGGGACGACTGACTTTTATCTATATGACTGATTCGGAAGGAAATATTCTGGAAATTCAGAATTGGTCATAAAAAAAGCCGATAGTCTCCCATCGGCTTCTCGTCTGTTTTTTAATTAGCGGTCTATCGTAAATCCACTACTTCTACTCCCTCGTAGTTGCTAGAATCGAAAGTAAAAAGATCGTCGGTCACGCTGGCTTGCGGATTAAAGTTGTCAATCTCATACGTGTACCGAGTACCGTTTTTGTCAAAGATCCGCCACTTTTTCAGGGTGCGATCATCTTCTGCAATATGAAGCTGGATTTTAAAAAACTGGTTATCGCTATTCTCTGGCACTAGATCAACTACTTGATACGCTTTTCCATCTATGGTCTCGTCTTCCAGATAGTTATACTTAAAGCCTCGTTTGTAGGCATTGTAAATCTGAGTAGGTGATATATCGCCTTCTTCAGGGTCATAGTCATCAATATTCACTTCATTCACCTCTTGTAAGTACGTCCAAACAGTGCTCCCATCATTAATAATCTCTTGTCCACCCATTCGTAGGCGGTACTTATCACCTTTTACCGCAATTTCACCCTCAAAATCTTCATTAATTGACTGATCGGTGTTCTCCATTGAGTAGGAAAAACCGGACTCAAATGATCCGATTTGCCGGTAGGCTTCGCTCATGGCATCCAGAATTTCTCGGGCTTTAGGATCATATTGAGCGTAGGCAGTAGAGTACTGCA
Organism: Tunicatimonas sp.; assembly: GCF_049647865.1. Taxonomy (NCBI): domain Bacteria; kingdom Pseudomonadati; phylum Bacteroidota; class Cytophagia; order Cytophagales; family Catalimonadaceae; genus Tunicatimonas; species Tunicatimonas sp. The sequence goes on from NZ_JBARYM010000891.1 coordinate 1,031, forward strand.
GAAAAGGGACTAAAGCTAGTGCGACAACTGATAAAATTTTCTTCATAAAAAAACTTGTTAGGATAGTTATGGTGTCAGTCCAGACTGTTCAATAACTGTTCCAAACTGTATTCGTCACTAATTAATACCTCACGGGCTTTGCTACCTTCAAACGGCCCTACAATACCCGCTGCTTCCAACTGATCAATCAGTCGACCGGCCCGATTGTAACCCAGTTTCATTTTGCGCTGAATAAGAGAAGTACTTCCCTGCTGATGATGTACGATTACCCGAGCGGCATCGTCAAATAATTCATCTCGCTGTTTTAAATCTACTTCCAACACACTGCTACTATCGTTCTCATCGCCTAAATACTCCGGTAGTACGTAGGCTGACTCATAGCCTCGCTGAGAACCAATAAACTCGCAGATGCTATCTACCTCGGGGGTATCTACAAATGGGCACTGTAGCCGAATAATATCTGAGTTGACCGAGAGTAGCATATCACCCATACCAACTAGTTGCTCAGCTCCACCCGTATCTAAAATAGTGCGAGAGTCCACCTTAGAAGTAACCCGGTACGACAAGCGCACTGGAAAATTAGCTTTAATAATACCCGTAATTACATTCACTGAGGGTCGCTGGGTAGCCACTACTAAGTGAATGCCAATGGCTCGGGCCAATTGGGCCAGACGAGCGATAGGAGTTTCCACTTCTTTTCCCGCCGTCATCATCAGGTCGGCAAGCTCGTCAATAATCAGCACAATGTACGGTAGAAAGCGATGGCCCCCTTCCGGGTTCAGTTTCCGGCTAACAAACTTTTTATTGTACTCTCGGATGTTTCGGCAGGCAGCATCTTTCAGCAAATTATAACGGTTATCCATCTCAATACAGAGCGAGTTGAGCGTATAAATTACGTTCTTGGTTTCCGTGATAATAGCATCCTCACTATTAGGGATTTTAGCCAGAAAGTGCCGTTCCAATTTATTAAATAGTGAGAGTTCTACCTTTTTAGGATCGACCATCACAAATTTGAGCTGAGACGGATGTCGCTTGTAGATGAGGGAGCTGATAAGCACATTTAGCCCTACTGATTTTCCCTGTCCGGTAGCTCCGGCAATGAGTAAGTGCGGCATCTTGGCCAAATCGGCCACAAATAATTCGTTAGCTACGGTCTTTCCTAAGATAATGGGAAGCTCTTTGTTGCTGTGCATAAACTTTTCGGTGGTAACAACCGAGTGCATACTCACCGTTTCCCGATTCTTGTTGGGCACTTCAATACCAATAGTGCCTTTACCCGGAATAGGCGCAATAATACGAATTCCTAATGCGGATAAGTTTAAGGCAATATCATCTTCCAGATTTTTTATCTTAGAAATCTTCACCCCCGCCTCGGGTACAATTTCGTACAATGTGACGGTAGGACCAATGGTTGCTTTAATAGATTGAATACCAATTTTGAAGTTAATCAGCGTTTCAACAATTCGGTCTTTATTGTCCTCTAACTCCTCTTTGGTTACTTGCACCCGTCCCGATTGATTGCTATCCAGTAGCCCTGGTTCGGGGTAGCGATACTGGGGTAAATCGAGGGTAGGATCGTAGTTCTCTGATTTTAGTACTTTCTTGGCCTCCTCGGTATGCTCTTCTACCTCCAGAGCGTAGTCTGCGTGAGCAGTTTCTTGAGGTAATACCGGGTCTTCAATATCCAGTGAAAGGGTTGGCACCGCTGATTTTTCCCTTTTTGCTTCCTGATCAATAAATAGCTCTTCTGTCGGCGGTTCATTTTCATCCGGACTATCTTCTTCTGAAAAAGGAGAAACAGCAGGCTGATCCCAAGAATCTTCCTCCTCAGCTAGAGGTGGTTGCAAAAAACTATCATCTGCCGTCGCAATAGTTCCTGGTGCAGTACCTCGATTAAGGGAAGATGCTGTTTGTGGGAAAGGAAGTGGGGATGTTAATCCGAAGAAATAGATCATAAATACAATGAGTGCGAACGCTAATACCAGCAATGTACCCCAGCCAATCAGGCTATCGGTGACAATCGCCAATTCGTAGCCTACTCCCCCGCTGAGCATACTCCATTCCGAAAAGTTTTCCTGATGGTAGATCCAATAACCGAGCAGCCAGCTTATCCAGATTAGAAAAAAAGCTACAGCCATAGCTGCGCGATACAACGGCAACAACGTACGGCGAAACACCAATTGCACTCCTGCGGCAAACAGCAGAGGCGGAATCAACAGCGAGGCAATCCCGAACCAACGGTAAATCCACAAATACGAAACAACAGCTCCTACCAGCCCCAACCAGTTTTCGGTTTCTTGTCCGGCCGCTTTCCAGTTATTTTCCAATAC
>NZ_JBARYM010000892.1:0-4675 GCF_049647865.1 Tunicatimonas sp.
TTTCATAAAAATCCTCTTAATTATGAAAAAGCTTTTTGCCTTAGCGCTTAGTGTTTTGTTTTGGATTCCCGTAATTGCTCAAGACCTTCGGGTAGGAGTACGAGGTGGAGTAAATTTTGCTAACCAGCGGGTTGAGGTTATGGGGTTATATAATCCGTTGAGCCGAGCAGGCTGGCAGTTTGGTACGGTGGTTGACCTTGCTATTAATGAAGTGGTTTCGGTACAACCTGCCCTGCTGCTCAGTAGTAAGGGAGTTCGCTACGAGAGCGGCATTGTTGGAGTTGACTACGATGTGCGGTTTCAGCCTTTGTACCTGCACTTGCCCGTTCCAATAATTGCTAGTGCTGAAACAGCTGGAATAAAACTTTTAGGAGGGATTGGCCCCTACGCTAGTGTAGGTATTGGAGGCAAAATAGTAGCAGAAGGTAGTATTGATGCCATCGGCTTTAATATTGAAGGTGACGAGTCTATCGAGTGGGGCAGCGAGCGGGGCGACCACTACCGTACGGTAGACGCAGGTATACAATTTTTAGTAGGTATTGAGCCGATAGAAAACTTTCAACTGCTGGTTTCCTACGAGCAGGGGCTAACCAATATCTCTCCCACCCACGATAACGATGCGCTTATCCGTAATCGGGTGTTTAACTTCACCCTGACTACTTTTTTGACACGGTAAAAAAGGATAGAATCCGTTTGGCTTACAACCATTCGTAAGAAAACTATGTCATAGATGGAGATTACTCATTTGTTCTATGGTAAAGACTGCCGTGATTACGGGACTACTGTATTTATCTATTCATAGTTGTTTAGCCCAGCTTGAAGATAACTCCCTACATCTTAACCGAAGAGATAGTATCTGGATACAAAAGCGGGGGTTTCCCGCTACTGGAATATGACGGTAGTAATACTGCCATTAACGAACAACTTAGGTTAGCGGCTAAGTACCGTAAGCAGTCGGTTCGGTTCATTGCTATTGGAGTACCCACGTACGTACTCGCAGGTAATGCCGCATTCATTGGGATGCTTATGGATGGGTTCTCCGGATCAGGAAGTTCCAGGACTAGTCCGACTACTGTCTTGAGTATAACCGTTAGTATGGGAGGGTTAGCTGCCGCCGTGGGGGGAGGTAGCTGGAAGAAAGCTCAAGCCCGGCGAAGAGTGAGAACCGCTCACACTTTGTACTGGAACGAGTAGGAGTTATAATCAGCGCATCTGGCTAACGGTTATTCATAGTTTTATCTGCCCTTGCCTTAAATGGCACGTTCCAATCCAAGTTATAATTTAGTGACAGTCAATCTACTAGAGCCAGAGCTATAGCTACTGTGGCATGTTGGGTAAACTCCAGCCTTCTCGGTAAGTATGCCGAATATATTGGTTAGCAGATTCCAAAGCATCAAGCTTTACCCGTTCTGTGTTCCAGGTAGGTAGACCATTAACCATTGCAAAACCATCGGTTTCCACCACTTCCATCGTTTCGCTCGCGCCAATGTTGGTAAACTGCATATTTTCACCATCCCATTCCAACACTTTATTAAGACCCTTCAAGCGGATAGCCAGCACGCCAAGCAGTACCATCTCATTGAACGGTCCGGCGTACGCGAAATTGGCGGACCCTTCCACCCGCGATTCGGGTGACTCTTTACATGCTCTTAACCAATCTTGCTCGTGCGGACCGTCGCTGTAGTCTACCGAGCCGGGCACTCGGCGCAAGTAAGGAGTTACATCAGGCGCCCGTCCCGAAAGCAGTCGTGGGTTGAACCCACCTGCATCCGAGATCAGCGTATCTTTGGTCCCTACGAACATACATCCGCCCAAACCATCGCGAATTAACGGAACACCAGCCTCTAACAACTCAGGTCGGTCAGGCAGAAACCCTCCATCGTACCAATGTACGTCCACCGCTGGCATTTTTACTTTCTCCAGTGCCGCTCGCTCTCCAAACTGAAACCGCACCTTTTCGGCTTGCGGAGCACTTTCGGTATTGGCGGTAGTAGAACTACCAGAGATGGTTTCGGGGTACTTCAGCTTAAGTGCCCGGTATACAGGGTCCATAATATGGCAGGCCATATCACCGAAAGCTCCAGTACCAAAGTCCCAGAAGCCTCGCCAGTTCCAGGGGGTATAAATTTCGTGATACGGGCGCATAGCGGCCGGACCAATAAATAGTTCCCAATCAAAGTTTTCAGGTATCTTCATAGCTTCGGCAGGGCGCTCTAGTCCCTGAGGCCATATCGGACGATCAGTCCAGGTGTGGGCTTCTACTACTTCACCAATTTCTCCGTTCCAGATCCACTCACACAGTTGCCGTACTCCGTCTCCCGAATTACCCTGATTACCCATCTGCGTAGCTACCGGATACTCTCCGGCCAACTTAGTTAATAGGCGCGACTCGTACACCGAATGCGTGAGAGGCTTTTGGCAGTATACGTGCTTATTCATTGTAAGGGCGGTAGCGGCTACGCAAGCGTGCGTATGGTCGGCCGTAGCTACCATCACCGCGTCAGCTGATTCCCCTAGTTCATCAAACATCTTACGCCAATCGTAGTACTTTTTAGCTTTAGGAAAGGTATCAAAGCACCGCTGGCTGTAGTTCCAATCAATATCACAAAGGCCGATAATGTTTTCAGTATTCATAGCCTGCAAATTTTGCAGCCCTTTGCCCCCCACACCTACGCCGATAATATTGAGCTTATCGCTAGGGGCGGTATAGCCTAATCCACTAATCACGTGGCTAGGCACCAGTGTAATCCCTATTCCGGAAGCTACGGTCTCTTTAAGGAATTTTCGTCGGGAACTTGTATTCTTATTAATCATTAGATAATTGTTTTGCAGAAAATTGTTCATTGGAATTATTCATTGTCGGGTTGAGGACGATAACTAACAAAAGCAAAGCGTTTACTATCCGGGGCCCACGAGGGAACATTTAGCGAGCCTTGTCCGCCGGTGAATCCGCATAGTATCCGAATGCTATCGTCCTCAATCGTGTATAGTCGTAGTACAACTTCTTTCATAGCGGGGTGGCTACTACCCTGATCCTGTAGATACGAAATAAAAACAAAGTGCTTACCATCGGGGGAAGGATGAGCGAACCAGTTGGAATACGCGTCATCAGTTAACTGCTTTTTGCCGCTACCATCAGGTTGCATTCGCCAGATCTCCATCCGGCCCGATTGCATAGAGTTGTAGTAGATATGTTCACCGTCTACCGAGTACGCTGGGCCATCATCCAGCACATCCGAGTCGGTAAGGGCTACCTCCTCACCGCCATCTAGTGGTATGGTAAAAATATTAAAACGGTCGTTACGCTGAGCAGTGTAAGCCAGTGTCTGTCCATTGGGTGACCAGGCATGCCAGAACGAGGGGATTTGTTCAGTCACCCGTTTCGGTTTACCACCGGCTATGGGCACGGTATATATACAGGAAGTTAGCCAACCATCTTCGCCCGCTTCTAGATTATGGCTAAAGGCCAATGTGTTGCCATCGGGTGAGATACCGTGGTCATTGTTGCAACGGGTCGCAAATCCGGTATCCATCTTTTCTTTACGGCCGTCCGGATAGATTCGGTAGAGGCTACCATTTTGATTGATCAGAAAGAAAGCGCCATCATGACTCCAGTTCGGTGCTTCAAAGTGGCGGTTCTCAGTCAGTATTTGAGTTCGTTGGTTTGCTTCAATGTCGAAGACTTCCAGCGTAGAAACTACCCGCTTCTCCTGTGCCTGGGCGCGTAGTAGTAAAGTCATCATAAAAAATACAGCAAGCGAAATTTGGGGTATGTTGTACATAGGTTAGGTATGATGGAAAAATAAGAGTTGTGGATAAGACACAGAAGTTAGTATAGGCAAAATCAGACCACAAGTCTACCTCATAAGGAATATTTACTAGCTCAATAAGTAGTTTTTAGTCCAATATTGATCAGACTATCAGCCAACTAGAATCTTTGCTACAGTTCTCTGATTTTTATGTTACGGTAGGCTACTACACCCGCGTTTTGTAAACCAATATGGCCCGACGTGGCGACACCATACTGTGCTACATCCGCCCACTTATCAGCCGCCTTACGCTTTTTCCAATCTTCACTCCCAATTTCATAAGTGACTACTTTCTTGTCATTGAGCCAGTGTTCTACTTGAGGGTGATTCACCACAATTCGCGTTGTATTCCACTCTCCCGCTGGTTTCAATTCTGCTCCCTCCGGGGCATGCATGGCATAGTTAGCTGCTGTATACTGATTAGGTTTCATTTCTTGCGGCCAGCCTTCGTCGTCCATAACCTGGTATTCGGGTGCCGATTCATAGATGGGATGGTCTCCGCGCTGAACATGGTAGAAGATACCGGAGCTATTAGCGGGGGCCACTTTCCATTCCAATGATAATTCAAAGTTGTCGTATTCGTTTTTAGTGATGATATCCTGGTTGGCATCCCAACCGGCTCCTGAGCCACGAAGTTCGCCCTCAATCACCTTCCATCCTTTAATTTCTTCACCACTGTACATTTGCCAATGGTGCATAGTATTGTCATCTAACAACAATACCCATTCGTTAGTGCCCGCTGAAGCATTCTGATTTGAGTTATCTGAAGAACTACAGGCAGTTACTACCGCTAAGACAGTGGCTAGTGTTACTATATGTTGTATCATAAGATCAAGATTTTACGACAGTTAAGTTACTAGAAAGTT
>NZ_JBARYM010000893.1:0-4734 GCF_049647865.1 Tunicatimonas sp.
TCGGTCTTGATCATCTCAAGCAAGCCGTCGCGGACATATTGGAAGGCTTTGGTACCTCCTTTACTATGGAATTTGACAATCAAGTAAACCTGGAAAAACTTATACTTAAATCTGATTGAGTACTTATTGACGATATAGACGGCCTTTTTTAAACCCTGGCTTAGGTATGCCTATTATAACACCTGCATCTGGCTTTCTTAAGCCGGTAGAAATTTTGTCAACTAAATCACGCTGAGTGGTTCTCGATAAAATCTTGAATGTTTTGGTAAACCTGATCTATCAATAGAGTTCTTGCTTCCCTACTGGCCCAGCCGATGTGGGGCGTTAGTAGCAAGCGCTCTCTCTTCTTTACCTGTAAGTAAGGATGAGAAAGCGGGAATGGCTCTTCCTGATAAACATCTATTGCTGCCCCAGCAATTACTCCTTCATCAATAGCTCGCACCAAATCAGCTTCGTTAACAATTCCCCCTCTTGCCGTATTTAGTAAAATACTATGCGAGGGCATCTTGGATAACTGAGCGTAGTTCAGTAGATTTTGGGTATCTTTGTTTAAGGGAGCATGCACAGATACTACATCAGATGTTTGTAATAACTCTTCTAAAGAAAGCATCCGATAAGGCGCATCATTATTCTTACCTGAGGTAGAAAAATAAACAACCTCTGCTCCCATTGCCTCCGCAATTTTAGCAACCTGTCTCCCAATATTACCTAACCCAATAATACCAATCTGTCGGTTTTTGAGCTGCCAAAAACTATGCTTTAAATGAGTAAATAGTGACTGTTGGCTGTATTGACCAGAATGCACATATTCGTTGTAATAGTCGTGGCGATGTAATAATTGCAATAGCACCCCCACGGTTAACTGAGCCACACTATATGTAGAGTAATCCTCCACATTTTTTACGGCAATATTCTGCTGATGAGCCGCCTCCAAATCTACATTATTCATGCCAGTGGCGGCAACACAAATTAAGCTGAGGCTTGAAGTACTCTGCATAACTTCAGCACTAATCTTCACTTTATTCGTAATAACTACTTCCTGATTAGCAATTCGTTCGGGAACCTCCTCAGGCTGGGTTTGTGGATACATAATGTACTCCCCTAGATTGGAGAAAGAATCTAAATTAGCGACTTCTCCTACGGTGTCCGCATCCAAGAACACAATCCGGTAACCAGACATAAAATATAGTATTCAATTTAGTACTGTGTTGCTTAACAATAATGTTAAACAAAATTTATCTAGCGTTGCCTCATAATGATGTAAAGTAAATAAAATCCCTCGAGGCTGACGAAGTATCGTAAATATTTATATAATTCCAAACATTATATTAGTTTTGAATAAATAGTAGATCATGAGTGATCAGAATAAATTTTTTATTGTAGGAATTGGAGCTTCAGCAGGAGGGTTGCAAGCGTTACAAAGCTTTTTCTCCGAACTGCCTGATCAAAATCCCGCAGCTTTCATTGTGATTCAGCATCTGTCACCCGATTTTGAGAGTATGATGGATGAGTTACTGGCTAAATACACTAAAATGCCAGTTGTTAAAGTGACGAAGACGACAAAGGTAAAGCCTAATCACGTGTACGTAATGAGCCCCAAGCAAAACTTGGAACTAGTAAATGGCTCGCTTAAACCCAGAGCACCCAATGCTTACGAAAAACCCAACCTTCCAATTGATCTTTTCTTTAATTCTTTAGGCCGGGAACGGAAAAATAACGCGGTAGGCATTATACTAACCGGCACCGGAACCGACGGAAGCCGGGGAATTAAAACCGTTAAAGAGCAGGGAGGTATTGTAATGGCACAACATCCTGATTCTGCTAAGTTTGATGGAATGCCCAACGCTGCAGTGCATACTGGGTTAACCGACTTTATACTCGACTTACCCGAGTTAGCCAAAGAAACTCAGCGGGTAATTAACCGTATGCCTCAGCTTCTCGACAATAGTGATGAACTTACAGTGACTGATCGGGGGCTGGTCGATCGCATTCTAAAACTTATAGCTAAAAAAATTAAGATAGACTTTAGTGAATACAAAGAAGGAACCATTCTGCGCCGAATACAGAAGCGGATGCACATTGTTAATGTCGATATTTTAGAAGATTACTACAATGTACTGTTATCCAATACTACTGAAGTAAAACAGCTTGGTAATGAAATCCTGATCGGAGTTTCTAGCTTCTTCCGAGATGGGCGACCGTGGAAAGTATTTCAGGAAAAAGTATTGCCGGAGTTAGGTAAAAAAATATTGGAGGGTGATTCTCTGCGAATATGGATTGCTGGTTGCTCCAGTGGAGAAGAGGCTTACACTATTGGTATGCTCATCGATGATTATCTGGCTAATAACCAACTCAAACCCGACTATAAAATCTTTGGCTCAGATATTGATAAACGAGCTATTCAGGTGGCTAGTGCGGGAATTTATAGTCCAAGCATTGCTAATAACATTCCAGAAGAATATCTATCATACTACTTTAATCATTCAGACGAAACTTATCGGGTTAAAAAGTTTTTTCGCGATCACTTTGTGTTTGCCCCTCACAATATTATATCTGACCCTCCCTTTATTCGAATGGATGTAGTCTCCTGCCGAAATGTATTGATATATTTGAACTCTCAAGTTCAGAAAAAAGCCATGTCTCACTTCCATTTCTCACTAAACCAAAATGGCTTTCTGGTTTTAGGGAAAAGTGAAAGTATTGGCCATTTGCAACCCTACTTTAGTGTTCCAGAGAAGGGAGTAAATCTTTTTCAAAATCAAGTAGCCTCAACCGGCAAAAAACTATCTACCGAGCCTCGCCAGCCTTTTACAAAGCCGATCAGCCATCAATCTAGAACATCACCACCGACACAAATAAATACAACAACGCTTAAGGCACTAATTGCGGAGTCCTACGACGAAGTGGGAGTATTGGTAAATAAAGATTGCTTTATTCTTCACACGTTAGGGAGCGTTAACCGCTACTTCCAATTTCCTAAGAATAACCTGAGCATGCATCTGGAAGATGTGTTGGAAACTGATGAGTACCTATTACTGAAAAGTGGGGTGCGAGAGGCAGTAAGTAGCAAAAAGTCGGTGTACTACCCCGACGTATTATTTGCCAAAGGACAAGTTAGCAATATTATTAACCTTCGGTTTAAGGCTATTACTTCTCCTTTCTTTGAGAAAGAAGTGGTTTATATTGAGTTTCAAAACGCTCGCAAGCCTGACAAAACTAAAAAGAGTAACGTTAGTTCAAATGATGATAGTAAGCGGCAGATTGCTCTCCTCGAGAAAGAGGTTGACGAAAAACAAAGGCTATTACAAACTATGCGCGAAGAGTTAGATTCGCATAGTGAAGAACTGCAAACTACCAACGAAGAGCTATTAGCTTCTAATGAAGAACTACAGAGTTCTAACGAAGAGTTACAATCGGTGAATGAAGAATTGTATTCACTCAATGCGGAATTAGAAGATAAGATTAGAGAGGTAACCGAAGCGAACAGTGATGTAGTAAACCTTTTCAATAGCACACAAATTGCTACAATTTTTATCGATGAAGATTTAAACATTCGTCGGTTGACCTCGAGTGTCGCTAATGTTGTAAATATTTCTGAGAGGGATATCGGTCGCTCTATCCAGCATTTTACTACCAATCTGAATGAAATTTCCCTTACCGATTTAATTAGGCAGGCTATAAAATCTGGAAAGACGATAGAGCGTGAGGTATCATCGAGTAAGTGCTCGTATCTAATGCGAATGATCCCGTACTATGAGGCCAACGGTGAGGCCAACGGTTTAGTAATAACCTTTGTGGATGTTACTGAGATAAAGAATGCTCAGATGGCCGTTGATAATGTTCGCTCTTTTGCAGAAAACATTGTAAACACGGTTACTGACCCTCTTTTAGTAATGAATCAAGAGTTAAAAATTGTTTCTGCAAACCCAGCTTTTTACGATGCATTCGCACTCTCTAAAGAGAAAACATTAGGATTTTCTATCTTCGACCTAGACGATGGACAGTGGAAGCAACCCAACTTACAACAATTGCTGCGAGAGACTATTCATCAAAACAGCATAATCTCGGACTACCAGTTTGAGCATGATTTTCCCCGGATTGGTCAGCGAATTTTGAATATTAGCGCGGTATCTATCCCACAAACCGGTAGTAACCCTAACTTAATTCTTCTTAGTGTAAAAGATATTACTGATAAAGAGCGCAATCGTCAGAAGCTAAAAGAGATTGCCGAACGGTTAAATTTAGTTCGCCAGTCAGCAGAAATTGCCACTTGGGAGTATAATTTGCAAACAGGTACAGTGGTAGGCGATGCTCGCTTTCGCGAGCTTTTTGACATTGCCGAAGACCAAATTAATTTTGAGCAGGTAATGAAGCGTATTCATCCGGATGACTATCAAGAAGTAGTAACCGCCTTAGAGGAAGCCTTCAGTCAGCACCAAATGTACCGAGCTGAATTTAGAGTAGTGCATACCAATGGAGAAATTCGCCATTTGATTGGTCAGGGTGGATTGGTAATAGATCAGGAAGGAGAGCCTTACAAAATGCTAGGTATCAATTTAGATAATACTGAGCAGCGACAGGCCGAAGCAGATACCGCTCAATATGGTAAGTTATTGGAAGAGTCGCATAATGAAATTTACATTTTTGATGCCGATAGCCTTCACTTTATTAATGTTAACCAAGGGGGGCGCTATAATCTAGGGTACAGCATGGAAGAGATGCAGGAGTTAACTC